>JBIKQC010000408.1:0-4559 GCA_044349855.1 Saprospira sp. | reverse complement strand
TATTCAAACGATGTGCTGCTGCTGACATAATACCCAATTCCGAAGTTCTGAGTCTTTGTCCCAAAGTATTATAAATCTCAATACTGACCACAGATTCTTCACTAATGGTAAACTGCAAAGAAAAATCACCTCTTGTCGGATTAGGATAAAGCAAAATCCGGTTCTCTTCAAAATCAATACAGTTATTTATAACTGCAATAATTTCCGATGAACTTCTTAAGCCATCAAAATCAACCTGTGTAAGGCGATAATAGGCCAATCCTGATTCATCATTGATATCCATAAATCTGTATTCTGTTTGCGAAGCAGTTGTGCCTGCACCTAAAACAGATCCGATGCTTACAAATTCCATATCTTCGGCAGCTTTTTCAACAACAAAGGATTTGTTATTTGTTTCAGAAGAAGTGGACCATGAAAGAATTACTCCATTATCGTTGCAACTTCCATTGAAGCTGATTAGTTCTGCAGGAAGCAACAAAATATTAGTGAGGCCTAAATCTACATTAGTCGCATTCACCCCTGCCAACAAAGCAATGTTTCCACTTGTAGCGCCGCGAAGTTCTCCACCTATATTGGTAGTAAAAGCCTGATCACTGTCTGTTGATTCGGTACTTCCTGAAGCATTTGCAGGACTGGCCAGAGTGAAAGATGCAATACTAGGATTAATGAAAACAACTGTATAATTACCGGGTGTAAGTCCAGTGAAAACATAGTTACCAGAAGCGTCAGTACTTGTTCTACCTATCAAATAGCCAATCTCATCAAACAAAAGCACAAAAGCTCCTGAGATACCAAGGTCAGTTGAGGCTTGAAATCCATTACCATTTGCATCATTCCAAACCTGACCCGAAATACTTGCAGATGCAGCCGCCAAAGGAGAGCATATAAAATCAGATTGAGTATTTGAAAGACAGGCGGTAGGAAGCGTAATGGAGCAATAAGTACCTGTAGTGCCACAATTAAAAGAGGCAGCTATAGTGGAAAGGCTTGTCAATGTAATATTACTGCCTGCTGTACCACCTGTATTGTTGATAGTTAAATTTTCTGTTTGAGCGGGATCAGCGCTGGAAGCAGCAACAATATTTGAGTTACCAGTAAGGGTAAAAGCAGAACCTGTTACAGCGTCATTGATCGCTCTATTTGAGTTTGGTCCCAAATTACCTGAAAATGTATTATTTGTAATTGTATAACTGCCGGGAGAATTTTGAAAAGAAATTGCCCCACCATTAGAATTAGCAGCATTGGTCAATGCAGCAGACTGATTGCCTACAAATACGTTGTTATTTATTATGACAGTGCTATTCAAAGCCAAAAGGGCACCGCCCCTATCTGCTCCATTTCTTTCAAATCTTGAATTCTGAATTGTAGTGAGTGATTTATTAATTGCCGATGAATTGCCAACACAGACAATTGCTCCACCTCTGGCAGATCCGGCTGCAGTATTCTGGAAAAAATTACATCCGTCAATCAGTACAGTTGTCTGAAGGGTAGAGCTGTTTCCATCTACAAAAATAGCACCACCGCCATCTATTGAACTGCCTGTACCCGGTGACTTGTTACCCATGAATTTGACATTGCTAAATACTACATTAGCCCCCGGTTGAACATTGACAGCACCACCACGGCCGCCTGCAGAGGAATTGTTTCCTGAAAAAATACCGCCATTTACCTGAACGAAGGAACTATTTCCGACCAAAAGAGCTGCACCTGAACCTCCACTTGTGTTACAGCCAAATTCACAATCTTCCAAAAGAATACGATTGCCTGATGTGCCGGAGTTTGTGATGTTTAAAGCACGGCCGCCGTTGTTATTGTTTGCCAAAAATTTGCATCGGCGAAATGTTACATTGGTACAACCGCTTATGTTTACAGCATTAGCAGAAGAATTATTCACATCTTCAAAAATACAGTCTTCGATCAATACATTTGTACAGTTATTCAGATTTATTGCCCCGCCCCACTGACGCAAAAAGATATTTTTGATAGTCAGACCGTTCATATTATTAAAATTTCCCCACTGATCGGTTGCTGAACCTGAACTTAGGTCAATAAAGGTCATACACCCGCTTGTTGAGCCTAAAATTTGAATGCCGTTCTGTGCAGCATTCAAATCTAAGGTTGCTGAAACTTGATGTCCTAAACATGACTCATTCCCATTAGCCTGATCATAATTGAAGCTGCCTAAGTATGCATCAGGCTGTAAGGTAATTACTGCATTAATACCTGCTGCCTCGGCTGCTACAACTGCAAGGCTCCATGATGCAAATGGACTATTGGATGTATTATTATCCTGCGAGGTCCAAGAACATGGAGAAGGTGAATATAGCAGTGGATCCCAAGTACTTATAGCCGTTATAGCTCCAGTTCCCTGTACTGCAAATTCATAAACAGATTCATCAGAGTCTGAGTTATTTATAACAATTAACCCTGTTCTCTGGCCTAATAATGTCGGAGAAAATGTTACTGTAAAATTGGCTGAAGCCCCTGCAGGTATTGGAGAAGCAGGCGTGAGAGCCCCAATAACAGAGAAGTCACCGCTACCAACAATACTGTTTACTACAAGCGGTGAATTTCCTTCATTAAGGATTGTAAATGTTCGCACTACCGAACCGCCTGTAATAGCAAAATCAAAATCAGTACGATCAAGAAGTGTGGGAGTCATATCTCCGTCTAAAATATCTCGTAGATTTCCACGAACTTTGATTTCCTCCTGGGCCTTGATACCAATAAGTGAGAAGAAAAAACAAAAGCAAAGAGCATATAAACTAATTGTAAATTTAATGACCATCTTATATTATTTTTAAGCGCTTGCTGAAATGAAAGGAATGGGTTATATTGTCTTAACAAATCTAACTCTAATTCATTGGTTAATAATACTCGGATGGTTTTTTTGTTAAACAACAATAATTATTAAAACATATAATAATTTTAGTTTTAATATTATTAAAATCAATTACTTAACATATATTTTACAATTTATAAACAACTAATTAAAATTCAATTTTCATGATTCAATCATTTGCCCTTACAAAAACTGCCCGACTTTTCTTATTGATATTTATTAATTTTTTTAAAATAAGATCCTTAAGAAATGCTTTTACTACGCGAAGCCTTCGGGTTCAAAGTTTAATGGCCTAAAATAAGTTTTTGTTTTAATGACAGATCATTTTAAACAAAAAAAACCGCAATGGAATGTCGCGGCTTAATCTTGTTATTAAAGAGTTATAATCTTATTCTTTTACTATCTTATGAACTGTTTTTTTACCTTCAGTTTCAAAAGTTATAAGGTAAACACCTTGAGCAAAATTAGAAAATTGAAATGTAAAACTGTTTAATCCTATAGTGTAGTTCTTAAAAGATTTGTACAATTCCTGACCCAAGCTGTTATAAATTTTAACCACTGCATCTCCGGAACTGTCTGAATAAAACTCAATATTTAATTTTGACTTTGCGGGATTTGGGAATATATTAATATCAAAACTATGCTCGCGATTCAATTGAACAAGATTTGAAAATTCTGTTTCTCCGTTTTCAAGTACGGACTTTAACCTATAATAGCTTTGAGTTAATGGATTTTGATCATAAAATTCATAATAGCTTTTGTTTTCTGAACCGATAAAAGTTAAATCCAAAAAATCGGAATAACCATTGGCAGAGCGCTGTAATACAAAACCCTGAAGGGCAGCACTTTCTGTGACATGCCAAAAAAGTATATTTTTATCATGTTCATTTCTGCCATTAAAATCTATCAGGTGGTTTCCTAGCAGACAAGTCAGATTATAACAAATAAAATCACTAAGATAATCGCTATTATAACAGCCCTGTGAAATTATTCCAATTTCGTTTAATGCCTGTCCTACAGTAGGCATAGGATTTGGTGCTTGAGAAGGGTTATAATTGAGGGCATGAACTTTATAGGAATTTCCTTCGCTCACCATTCCTGTAAAATCTCCATTGCTGTTTGTCGCAACAATACGGCCGGTAGCTGCATCTACCAATACATAAATTTGAGTAAAAGCTGCGTTTTCACCACTTGTACTTACAATTAACGCATCTGATTCACAAATAGTACGTATAGCTGAACAAGATGAGCAGCTTCTGTTCACGAAGTCTGTAAAAAAATCTGAATTCAAACAACCTGTAGTTGTAGAACCTACAAGGCTAAGAGGCTGTCCGACTAGGGCAGCAGGCAAGGGAGCCGGTGCATTGCCGGGATCAAAGTTGAGGGCATGTATCCTATAATTCCCTAATGCAACAGCATTAAATATTCCGTTGCTGTTTTGAGCAACGATATTGCCAGTGACAGCGTCTACCAAGACATAAACCTGTATATATGACGGATTTGAACCAGAAGAAGTTGCCGTAAGGTTACATTGGGCATGTAAGTTCAAGATAAACCCCAAAAAAGCTCCTATAAATAGAATATATAATTTGTACATTACTTATCAATTTTAAAAACGACTGATTTAATAAAGGACTTTATTAATTATGCCAGTAAATTATTGTATCATTTTTTTTGTTTCACTTTTGCAATAGGATTCTTAATCCCAACTTCCATT
>JBIKQC010000407.1:0-4562 GCA_044349855.1 Saprospira sp. | reverse complement strand
TAAGGCTGCTTTTAGAGCAGGTTTAGCAATGGGAACACAATGGGATAATATAAATGTTGGTTTCTTATCTACAGCAATGGGTGGACAAACAACTGCTTCTGGGTTCTATTCTACGGCAATGGGGGGCAATACAACAGCTTCTGCATTCTCTTCTACAGCAATGGGTCAAAGTACAATCGCTTCTGGGTCCAGTTCTACCGCAATGGGTGAAAACACAACTGCATCTGGAAACTTTTCTACTGCAATGGGTACGACCACAACTGCATCTGGGTCCAGTTCTACCGCAATGGGTCAAAACACAACTGCTCCTTCTTTCGGAGAAACAACTATTGGCATAAATTCAACTGCTTATGCTCCATTAAATACCATGTCTTTTGATGCATCAGATAGACTTTTTACGATTGGGAATGGAACGGATATAGTTAGCCGCTCCGATGCCATAGTCGTGCTCAAAAATGGCAATACAGGTATCGGCACTTCTATCCCTAGCGCAAAACTAGAGGTAGCCGGCACTTTCAAACTGACAGATGGTTCTCAGGCAGCCGGGCGTGTTTTAACTTCTGACGCTGCAGGATTGGCTACTTGGGCTGCTGCAGGAACAAGTGGTGTAACCCTCGATGGGGCTTACGATTTTGGCGGTGCAGGACTAGGACGCAGCATCACTGCTGATGCGGGCGTAGTGGCTATCAATGGAACGGATGGTTTTTTGAATACAGGAACTTTTGGTTCAGGACTGGCGATTGGTGGAGTGGATGGCATTCCCGAAGGTAACGGAACAAGAATGTTTTTTAATCCAGCTAAGGCTGCTTTCAGAGCAGGATATGTATTTGGATCACAATGGGATAATGTGAATGTTGGGAACTTTTCTATAGGTTTAGGTTATAATACAACTGCTTCAGGAACAGGTTCTACAGCAATAGGTCTTGCTACAACTGGGAGTGGAATGTATTCTACCGCAATAGGTTATGCTACAATTGCATCAGGCAATTATTCTACAGCATTGGGACATCAAACAACTGGAAGTGGACAGTATTCTACCGCATTAGGTTCTTATAACATTGCATCAGGCAATTATTCTACAGCATTAGGTTATAATAACATTGCATCAGGCATTTACGCTACGGCTTTTGGCAATGGTACAATATCATCAGGCATTTGGTCTACTTCAATGGGGAGAACTACATTAGCTTCTGGTAACTCTTCTACATCGATAGGTGAAAATACAATAGCTTCAGGGCCAGGCTCTATTGCAATGGGCTTAGCCACAACTGCTTCCGGGACAGCATCTACGGCTATGGGCTACGCTACAGCCGCACCCTCTTATTCGGAAACTACGATTGGTAGCTTTTCAACTAACTATGTTCCAATTGGCACAAACTTTTTTGTACCTGCAGATAGACTTTTTACAATAGGCAATGGAACGGATATAGTTAACCGCTCCGATGCCATAGTCGTGCTCAAAAATGGCAATACAGGTATTGGCACTTCTATCCCTAGCGCAAAACTAGAGGTAGCCGGCACTTTCAAACTTACAGATGGTTCACAGGCAGCCGGGCGTGTTTTAACTTCTGATGCTGCCGGATTGGCTACTTGGGCTGCTGCAGGAACAAGTGGTGTAAGCCTCGATGGGGCTTACGATTTTGGTGGTGCGGGACTAGGACGCAGCATCACTGCTGATGCGGGCGTAGTGGCTATCAATGGAACGGATGGTTTTTTGAATACAGGAACTATTTTTTCAGGTCTTGCGATTGGCGCGGTGAATGGCATTACCGAAGGTGCCGGAACAAGAATGTTTTTTAATCCAGCTAAGGCTGCTTTTAGAGCAGGATATGTAAATGGATCACAATGGGATAATGTAAATGTTGGGAATATTTCCATAGCAATGGGGGGGAGTACAACTGCTTCAGGAAACTATTCTACAGCAATGGGGGGGAGTACAACTGCTTCTGGGGAGTATTCCACCGCAATGGGATTTGGTACAACTGCCCTCTCTTATTCGGAAACAACAATTGGTATCAATTCAACGATCTATGTGCCATCCAGCACAAACACTTTTATTGGAACCGATAGACTTTTTACAATTGGGAATGGATGGATGGCCCCCTCCAATGCCATGGTCGTCCTCAAAAACGGCAATACAGGTATAGGTACTTCTACGCCAGTTTCTAAATTACACGTAGCAGGTTCATTTGGTGGAGCGCTGACTACAACTACTGCTAATTTGACACTTACTGTGGCACATTATACGGTTATCATCACTGGGTCAACACCTGTGATTACTCTTCCCACAGCCGCTTCAGCGACCGGGCGCGTTTATAATATTATCAATCACACCGCTGCTGTACGGACGGTACAAGTGTCTGTTGGTGTTGGATATACCAATTTATCCGGAACTGCAAATATCACAACTGTTCCTTTGGATGGTAGTATTATTATTCAATCTGACGGGACAACTTGGTATCAAATACGATAAGATATTTATAAATAGATAAAATCATGAATAAAATTATAAAAATAAGCCTACTACTCTGTTTGCCCATACTGCTCCATGCGCAGCTAAAATTTACCAATAACGGAGCCATCCTAAAAGTTAATACAGGCACAGATTTACGAGTAAACAATGGTTCAATAGAGAATAAAAACGCAGCACAAATAACGAACGATGGCAACATTTATCTGGATTTAAATTTCACTCAAACGACAACTGCCACCTATACGGGTGGTGCAACAAGCTGGCTTTGGTTTGAAGGAAATACTAATCAAAACGCAAGCGCTGATGCAACTTTGAATATCGCAAAACTGCGGGTGGACAATGGCAATCGCCTTATCTTCGCTAATCATATCAATGTAAGCAACCGTGTAGATTTGACGAATAATGCCAATATTGAATTGGGTGGTTTTAATCTAAACATTGCATCGGGAGGCATTGTAACAGGTTTTGATGCAGCCAATTATATTATTACCAATGGAACAGGTATTTTGCAACAAACGATGAACAGCGGCGATTTAAAAGTTTTTCCGGTTGGCAATAGCAGTTATAACCCAGCAACTTTGACGAACTCAGGCATTAGCGATGATTTCCAAATCAGAGTAGAAGATATAGTTTATAGCAGCGGTACAATCGGCAGCCCAGAAACGGCTCATATCGTCAATCGTTCCTGGCATATCAGCGAAACGGTCATAGGCGGTTCTATTTCCGATATCACTTTGGAATGGGATGCTGCCGAAGAGCTGACTTTTGATAGAATGAACTGCGGTGTTGCGCATTGGAATGGAACGATTTGGGAACAGCCCACGATGTCTAGTGCAACCAATATTAGTGCCACTCGTTGGGCGCAAACACGAAGCGGACAGACAAGTTTTTCGCCTTTTGTCGTAGAGGATTTATTGGCACTGTTACCCATAGAATTATTTACTTTTGATGCAGTCCGTATAAGCACTGACAAGGTTCAGCTCAATTGGGTTACAGCTTCGGAATTGAACAATCTGGGTTTTGAAGTAGAACGTATGTTGGAGGGCGAATTAGATTTCAAAAAAGTGGCATGGGTAGATGGCATGGGTACAACTACTGAAAATTCTGCCTATAATTTATCAGATAACAATGGTTTTTCAGGCACATCCTATTACCGCCTCAAACAAATTGATACTGACCTCAATGCTTCATATTCTGCTATTCGTGCAGTTGCAGGAGAAACAACAATTTTTTCTGCAAATATTTTTCCGAATCCTGTAGGGGAATTTCTTAGAATTAGATTTGATGACTTGCCCGCTGATGTAAAAACAGCCGAACTTAAAATTATGAGCATTGACGGCAGGACTCTTTATCAGTTTTCAGAAAACATTCAAAACTACAGCATTATTGAAATTGACGAGGTTAAAAACCTGATTCCGGGTATGTATATCCTATCTCTGACATTGGATAACTGGAAGCAGTACATGGAAAAATTTACAAAAAAATAGATTTTGTATAAACCTATAATCGGTCAAATTTGCCGACAGCTATATCTTAGCTGTCGGCATTTCAAAATATAAAAAATATTTGTCGATTATTAAATCGTAAATTTGATTTGTTCCATAATAATCTAATCAGAAATAAATTTGAAAACCTTAATCTTTCTTATTTTCTTACTTTCTTTATTAATCCCGTCAAAGGCGCTTGCTCAATTTAGCGTCATTGATTCTTTAAGGATTGAACTTAACAAACCTAATATTCATGACACTGTAAAAATCAACATCCTAAACGGCATGATATGGCGCTTGAATATTTACCAAAAAGACAGTGCGCTGTATTATATCAATATTTATAAAGAACTGGCAATAAAAAATAAGCGAACAAAAGATCTATGCAGAGTATCACATTTTGAATCGATAACATATGTCGATCAAGGGAAATTTGCACTGGCAAAAGCAGCCGCTTTCAAAAGAATTCAAATTGCACGTGACAACAATTTTATATACATTGAAGCTGACTCTTATTCCGACCTTGGAAATATTTATCTTAAAGAAGGCAATTTAGATTCTGCACTTATTTTATACCAAGAGGGAGTTAATTTTTCTGTAGA
>JBIKQC010000406.1:0-4572 GCA_044349855.1 Saprospira sp. | reverse complement strand
ACCTGTGGCTGAGCCAAACCCTTTTCCAAGCCTGCTTTGATTGCCTTTTGAATACTCGACAGATGATCCGAGAAATTGGAAAGTTGCGCTACCACCTGGAAAATAGGATCCTCGCCGTCAGCACCGTTCATAGCACGATCTTTCAGGTAGGCTTCTTTGATCTGTGACCAGCGGGCATCGTCTTCTTCAGTCATCGCACCCATCAGTTCTTTAAGTTTCAGCATATTTGCCTCGGCATTCACTGTCAGGGTCTGTGATTCGCCTTTGTAATGTGACATAATCAGTGTTTCCAATTCTTCCACATTCATAATCGGCACTACCTTTTCCGACATTTTATTCATATTCCGGTAGGAACCCTGCAAAAGGAAAGGAGGTTCTGTGCGGTAGGCATCGGCCATCGCTGCGGAGCGGATATATTCCAGATTGATTTTCAGAATTACATCGCGGATACGGGTCATTTTTTTCAGTACCTCTGCCAATTCATTCAATTCCTGCGCACTGTGATTGGCTTCAAACTCCAAACCTTCCTTGCTGCCTGTTTGGGCATATTTCAGAATAGGGTAGAGGTCACGAATCGATTTTGCTGCCAATTTCTGCGTAATGGGATTGGAAGTCATAGAGTTCTCTATATAACTCAATTCAAAAACATCTTGCGTTTTGCCGATGATATCTCCAAGATTGTAAATATCGGAACGGTTGGACAACATGTCGGGTATCTTGAATTTCTCGCCACTCTCTGTATAGGGATTGCCCGCCATGACGACCGAAACACGCTTGCCGCGGAAGTCATAGGTTTTTGTCACGCCTTTATAAACACCTTCCACCTTGCGCTGCGCATCGGTAAGGGTAATAAATTTCTGTAAAAATTCTGGATGACAGTGCTGAATATCATCCAGATAAATCATCACATTGTCACCCATTTCAAAGGCCAGATTCATTTTCTCCAGCTCCTTGCGTGCTCCTGCATTTTTAGCCTCGGCAGGATCCAGCGAAGTGACGCTGTGACCGATAGCCGGACCGTTTATTTTCATGAAAATAAGTCCCAATCGATTGGCTACATACTCCATCAACGTGGTTTTACCGTAGCCCGGAGGAGAAATGAGCAGGAGCATACCCATGCGGTCGGTGCGGGTTCCATCGCCGACAGTGCCGATCTGTTTGGCCATATTATCGCCAAAAATGGGGAGATAAACACTGTCGATCAGTTTGTTGCGGACAAATGAAGATAACACTCGGGGTTTGAATTCGTCCAACCTGAGCTGCACTCTGAAAGCATCGGAAAGTTCCTTTTTCATTTGAGTGAATTCCTCGTACGTTTTCACCGTCTGTCTGCTGAAAATATCCATTTTTCGCATGAACTGCGTGAAGTCCAAATGGTATTTACCGCCTTCTTTTAAGACCGGGTGATCGCCTCGAAGGCCTTCAATTTCCAAACTGCTTTTTACCTCTATTACATTGATTTGCAGATAAGAACCGGTGACAAGCAGCACTGTTACTTCATCTATAAAATTGCTGAATTCGCCATTGCTCTGTTCCAAAAAGGCCTGCAGCCATTTTCGGGCCAGCTGATACTGTTCCACGGGCTCTGCTTCCAGCTCTTTCAGCGACTGTTCAAACCCCCGCAAAGCGGCATGATTGGCCAGAAAATCCTTGAAATTGCGTTTGAGCTGATGCGCCTCTCCGCTGATGATAAAATGACTGCGTTTGGACAGTTCTTTGAACAGATAATGCGCCGCTTCATCAACCAGATAATCGTTGAAAAGTCCGCTGCTTTTAATGAAGTTGCGGATCGAATGTTTCAAATTTTCGAGCAGATAGTCAAATTCCCGGGTATTTGGAAATACCTGAGCGATAACCCCGGCACTTTTCAATTGTTTCTCAAATGAAATTTTTGTTTCCTCAGCCGCAAATTTCTGCCAGTAAAGAGCAGCACAGGCACGGGCGTCGGATGCAAAATAAAGCAGGTCGATATGACTGCTCAAAAAGATTAGGGCATTTAGTATTTTGGAGGCATCCTCATCGTGAATTCCTTTGATGTAACCTTCTGTATATCGAGTAGCCGAGAATTTTTGAATAAAAGGCAGCGTTTCTTCAGAAGTCAGAACCTGATTTGTTTTTTCAAGTTCTTTCAGACAGGTATAAGCCAAATATTCTGCTCTGTATACTTCTTGATTTTCAGAGGAATAGGTCATAGACCAAACAGGTCTTGTTTCCAGGAATTTTGTATCTGTCACTTTTTCAAAAAATCCGGTACCGGTCAGGTGATAATACATGTCATCGCCTTTTGGCACCATAGTCAGGTCAAGTGATTGGGTGTTGACCGAAAAACTGTGTCGGCCAAACTTGATAGAATCTCCTGCGGCAGAAAAAAGATCCTGCTTGTCGCGCAATTGGCGCAGTGACTCTTCCTGAATTGTTTTCAGCTGTGTTTGAATGTCGCCGGCCTTGTTGGCATCACCCAATTCACCCAATTGTTTAATGGTATCCCGCACCTTGTCGATCATAAGGTCGGAGGCGAAAAAGCCATTGATTTCAGCCACTGTTTTAAAAGTGGCAGCTCTGTTTTTTATACCGTTCAGAATGCGTTCGGCAGCTCCCTGTAAAGCAGCTGTGCGCTTGTTTATGGCCTCAATGAGATTCAGTTTTCTGGTCTCGAAAACATTGAAGATTTCTTCGCGTTTTTCTGTTATTTTTAAGATAAACTCATCAAATTCTGCAAATTTACTTTCCAGTTCTTCTATCTGAACCATAAGTTTGCTTAAGTATTCATCGCATTTTGCCGGTGTATCGGAGATATCCGTAAAATTGATGATACTCTGATCTATAAGCTTCAGCTGTGCAGCAAATTCTGCAATTGCCTCAGTTCCTGTTAATTCTCTCAAGCGGCGTTTTAGCGCAGCTTTTGACTGATTCAGCGTAGAAAAAATAGTGGTAACATTGTCAATGATTCTCGTGGTCTGTGTGGCATCTTCAATTTTCAGATTGCTCACAATTTCGATCATCAATTCTAATTGCTTACCTATTGCAACAATGCGCTCTTCAACTGTCTTGCCCTGTTTGGCTGTTTCTACTTTTGTAATATCGGCATCAGCTTCTTTTACTTTTTCGATGTAAGGTAGCAGTGCGTCATCCTTTAATAGGAAGCCTACACATTCGGTAGACAGTTTCTGCATCAGTTCCGCCGCCTTCAACTCCATCTCATCTACGAGTTTCAGGTCGGTATAACGGAGTTCTCGAAGTGAGATCACCTCACCGCGTAGAATTCGTAGATTGCCAAGCGTTTCAACAAAAATATCAATACGGTTAAATGAACTCTGACCAATATGTTTGATAAGGTCCTCTAACTTCTGTTGAGTAACTCTAATTGTCTCCCGGGTTGATTTTTTAATAGATTGAACTTTTTCAAATTCCTCTATAGCTGCATTTGCAGCTTTTCGGATTTCGCCAAGTGGTTCATTCAGGCCAAATGCTTTTGGATCAGTAATCCAATAATAGGAATCGACAATATCGCCCGATTTTTTATTCAGATCAAAATAGAGATTATTATAAGTATCATCTTTGCCCAAGAGACTCATAAGTTCCTGGCATTCGGCCATAGCCCGCACGATATCAGGATTTCCGATTTTGTATAGGAAGTTATCAGTATGTTTGGATGGAATAAAATCGCCGACTATATATGGTGTCTGCCAAATTTGAATTACATGGTGCTTTCCGGCAGTTTCTTCATTCCTGAAATAACAAAGTTCCCCGGATTCAAATAAAGTGTAACCATTACAATAAATCGGTGTGCCCACATTTTGCTCTATTACATTGTAAGAAAGCAGAATATAAGAGCTTTTTGCAGCATCATAAAACACATATAAATGATCCTCACCATTTGGAGATTTTACCCGGCGTTCAAATTTAAACTGACCGGCAGTAGATTTGTCAAAAACTTTGTAATCACCTGTTTGCAGGTAAAAGCCATTGGCAAAAATAAGACCCTGACCGTTGGGCAGCAGAATACCTGAATTTGCCAAAGTATCAATTCTGTGTACTGACTGCAATTTTTCATTGTATACAAAATATCTATTTTCTTCCAGATAGGGTTTCACCCTAAGCAGAATAATATTGCCCAAATCTGCATATTGAACCTCACTGTCCTCCAGTTTTTGGTCTTTGTGCTGTACTTCTTCTCTGAAAACGCCTCTGCCGTCATTGGTATTATCTTCCACTTTTATTGTCAGATCACCTCCGATTGTTTCCACATAAACACGGTCCATAATGGAGATATGCGAAAAGGTTCCGTATCGGAACATATCGCGGGTAGTGCGTTTCCATTCAAATTCGTGCTGAGCTGGGTATTGGTACCGGTGTTCTCCGGGTTGTGTGTAATAACTTATTTTACCGTCTCTGATTTCCCATTTGAACATTTTTACATCGTTCACATCTGCACTGAGTTGGAACACCATATAGAAATAGGGACTGTTCTGCTCAATGGCAAATTTGGCAAATACAGCATTTTTATAATAACGGTACAGATTCTGAAAGTCATTGATAAACTGACGATGCGCCTCAGAAAAAGTTTCCATA
>JBIKQC010000405.1:0-4573 GCA_044349855.1 Saprospira sp. | reverse complement strand
AAGCTTATAGTTAAACTAATTTTGAAAAAATCCAAAAACTAGCAGAAGCAGGCCTTTTATTTTATCTTGCTTCATGTTTAGTTAAAGATTATATTAAATGCATCAAATTTATTGTGATTTTGTACCTTGACGAGTATGTACGATACCATATCAAGTTTTATAACTGCCTTCATCATTTCTTTTTTTGCAATTCCATCAATTATCAAAATTGCAATTGAAAAAAATCTCTGCGATGAGCCGGGTGAAAGGCGATCTCATACCCAAGCTACACCATCCTTGGGTGGTATAGGTATTTTTGCCGGTTTAATTTTTTCAATTACCTTTTGGATTCCTTTTGATACTTGTGACAATCCTGAATATAAATACATAAAATACATTCTCTGTGCATATATTATAATTTTTCTTATTGGCGCCAAAGACGATATTATCCCGCTTTCTCCTTTCAAAAAATTTATCGGTCAACTACTTGCAGTTGTAATATTGGTTTATCATGCAAAAATTCAACTGAGCAGTCTTTATGGAATTTTGGGTTTCCATGATATTCCTGAATGGCTATCTATTGTTCTTTCGGTTTTTATATTTATTGTCATTATCAATGCATTTAACCTTATTGACGGTATAAATGGACTTGCCGCTACAATCGGTGTTATTACTTGTGCAGCATTTGGATATTGGTTCTATGTATATGGTCGTTTAGATCTAGCCGTTCTTTCTTCTGCAACTATAGGTGCGCTGATGGCATTTTTATACTACAATATAACTCCTGCCAAAATTTTTATGGGAGATACTGGATCCCTATTGATAGGACTTACAGCCTCAATTTTAGCAATTTCTTTTATTGAAAATAACAAAAACTGGCATGAGCATTGGCACATTGTATCAGTACCAGCTGTGGCCGTAGGTGTGCTTATTGTGCCGCTTTTTGATACCCTCAGAGTATTTATTCTAAGAGCTATGCGAAAAAAATCGCCATTTAATGCTGATCGTCAACATGTACATCACCTCCTGCTCGATCTTGGATTTACGCATATTCAATCTACAGTCATTTTGGGCCTAACCAATATTTGTTTTATTATTTTGGCTTATCTTCTCAAAAATCTAGGTTCTATGGTTGTTATAGTATTACTTTTCAGTTTGGCTGCCGGACTGTCTGGAATGCTCTTTTATCTTGTTTGCCGCAAGAAAAAGGCTATGGGGGCATAGTGTTTATGAGGAACAAAGTTCTGACCTGTCGATAATTGGAAGCGGAAAAATTCTTTAAACTCTTTGTAAACAAAAAAGAGAAACACTTCCCTAAATTAGAAATTTTCAACTATAGGATAATTATCTTTTGTAAATATTTTCAAAACCTAAAATCCTAAAATTGAGATATCTACTCATTCAAACTGCATTTTTGGGCGATGTCATTCTGGCAACTGCCCTTATTGAAAAACTTCGGGAAAAATACCCGGAGGCTGAGATTGATTTTTTGGTCAAAAAAGGTAATGAAAGGGTACTTAGCGGACATCCGCATTTGAGAAAAATACTTCTTTTCGATAAAAAAAACAAGCTCAAAAGTCTGCGCAGCCTTATTACTGAGATTCGTAAGACCCGCTACGAAGTTGTCATCAATGTTCAGCGACATTTTAGTACAGGATTGCTCACGGCACTTTCCGGAGCAAAACAGCGAATCGGCTTTGCAAAGAATCCGCTCTCTTTTTTGTTTACCAAAAAGATAAAACACGATTGGAATAAACATGAGGTCGATCGCAATCAGGCGCTCATAAAAGATTTTACGGATAGTATAAGTTCAAAACCTCGCCTTTATCCCGCTGATTCCGATTGGCAATATATTTCCGATAATTTCCCTCAGCCTTATATCATAATTTCTCCTGCCTCACTCTGGCCTACCAAGCAGCTGCCTTTGACCCGCTGGGCGGATATGATGGACCGACTGCCCGAAGACTTAGCGGTCTACCTGCTGGGCGGGCCTGGTGATAAGGCACTTTGCGATGAGTTGGCAGCTTTGACAAAACACAATAAAACTAAAGTATTGGCAGGGCAGTTTTCCTTACTGCGTGATGCTGCGCTCATGTCCCGTGCGTGGATGAACTATGTCCTCGACTCGGCCCCCCTGCATATCTGCAGCGCCATGAATGCCCCTGTAACAGCGGTTTTCTGCTCCACTGACCCTTCCTTCGGGTTCGGACCGCTTTCTGATATTTCGCTTATTGTGGAAAGTACAGAAAAACTTTCCTGTCGACCCTGCGGTGCTCACGGACACAAAAAATGCCCCGAAGGGCATTTTAGATGTGGAAATATAACAATTCCCTATTCTTCTTCATCTGAATCATCACGTTAATACTTGATCCTGAAAGTAAACAATTACACATTAGCAGCATCATCACTCTTCAGCAGTTGGTAAATATTGTTAAAATGTTGTGACGTAGAATTTTCTTAACAATTAAAGACAAGTTAGAAAAGTTTGGGCCTCCACCCTGCTGCGCTGACGGGGTCGGGCTATACGCTCCGGTACCTTCCTACGTCGGCACCCCGCTGCTATCCCTCAGGCGTCGGCTTCGCCGGGGCTTAAGCCCAAACTATGAAAATAAGGCTTGATGGGAGTAGTGTATTTCAAAACAAATAAATGCATAAAATATACTTATTATTGCTTATTTTTAATTGCTATTTACATGAATATGTTTTACATTTGCGGAGTAAACCCAATCCCCATGTCAAACAAGTACGATAAAATTATTAAAGAAAATATTGAAGCGATGTATCTGTCACTCAGTGAGAAAGTGCTTAACTTCAGACCTGAACAGGTAGAAGATGTTGTTGTTGACTTGCATAGAACTATTGAACGATCACCTGACTTTTTAAAAAAAGTTAAAGAATCGCAGTTAAAGCCTTCTTTTTTACTTCATATTGAAATTCAGACGAATGACGATAGTGAAATGCTGTATAGGATGAATGAATATCATGCATTATTGCTTAGAAAATTTAAAAAGAAAATTGTTCAAATTGTTATATATTTGGGCAAGGGTCGTTCCAAAATGATAGACAGTTATGATGACGGACTTAACAGATATTCCTTTCATTTGATCAACATACAGGATTTTTCCTACAAGACTTTTTTGGTATCTGACAGACCCGAAGAACTTTTATTGACGATTCTGTCCGACTTTGAAAATGAACAGCCTGAATTCATTTTTAATTTATTAATGTCAAGGGCAAAAATAATTACAAATGAAACTTTTACATTAGATAAATTTGTTACTCAGATGACAGTTCTATCTAAAATTCGTAATTTAGAGACAATTTTTAAACAATAAATTGAAACTGCTATGCCGTTAGAATTAAAAATTGAAGATACCCTTTTTTATAAGGAAGCAACTATGAAAGGTAAGCTTGAAGGCAAGCTTGAAGGTAAGCTTGAAGGTAAATTGGAAGGTAAATTGGAAGGCAAAATTGAAGTTATTATAGAAATGCTAAAAAAAGGCAAATACAGCAAAGAAGAAATTGCTGATATTGCAAAAGTAACTATTCCTTTTGTTGAAAAAATTGCCGCAGACATGCATAGTTCCGACAATAAGTAATGTCGGCAAAAAAATCGAAAAAATCCCCCGAAATTTTTAATCTCGGAGGATTTTGCTTTTTAAAATTCATTGATGAATAGTCAAATTTAAAATTATTTATTTTAAATTAATGATTGTCAAGTACTTATATTATAATAAGTTTAATTCCCGTATATAATTGACAATTTGCTTGTGAAATAACGATTGCAGTATTTATCTGACAATCTCAAATCTGATAATCTAAAAAAATGGAAGCATTCATCTATGACACCCTGCGCACTCCACGTGGACGCGGTAACAAAAAAGGCGCACTCATGGGTACTACGCCAACACAATTGGTTGTCACCCTTATGGATGCCCTCAAAGAGAGGTTGCCACTTGATCCCAAGCAGGTTGAGGATCTTATTCTGGGCTGTGTGACACCCATTATGGATCAGGGCGGGAACATTGCTAAAACAGCAGCTCAACATAGCGGTTATGGCCAACACCTTTGCGGTGTCAGTCTCAATCGCTTTTGCGGCTCTGGTCTGGAAGCAGTCAATCAAGCAGCAGCATATGTGAAATCCGGCTATTCCGACCTCATTCTTGCGGGTGGAGTAGAATCTATGTCGCGGGTGCAGATGGGAAGCGACGGCGGGCCCATTGCGATGGATCCAACCATTGCACTGCGCGGTCACTTTGTTCCCCAGGGCATTTCTGCCGACCTTATCGCTACCAAATACCGCTACAGCCGTGAAGATGTAGACAAATTCGCCCTTGCCTCACAGCAACGCGCTGCCTTTGCCATATTAAACGGCTATTTTAAAAAGTCCATCATTCCCGTCCGCGATTTAAACGGATTTATGCTGCTCCACAGCGATGAAAATCCACGTCCGGAAACAAGCCTGGCAACCCTCAGTTCTTTGGAATCAGCCTTTGCGGCATTGGGAGAATTCGGGGGTTTTGATGCTGTTGCACTCGACCGTTATCCCGAAGTTGAAAAAATCAACCATGTACATCATGCGGGCAATTCATCA
>JBIKQC010000038.1:0-16558 GCA_044349855.1 Saprospira sp. | reverse complement strand
ATCCCCAATAATGTTCCTACAAATGGACTAGTTGGTTGGTGGCCTTTCAATGGCAATGCCAATGACGAAAGCGGTAATAACAACAATGGTAGTGGGACTGCTGTTGTACTCAGCTCAGATCGTTTTGGAAATGCAAATAAAGCATACTACTTCAATGGTATAAATAGCTTCATCACTATCTTACACAGTAATTCTATTGCCATTACAAATGGAACAATTAACGCTTGGGTTAAAACAACCTCAACTCAAGAAATGCAAATTTTAAAGAAAAGTAACTATTCTAATGCCAGCGGTGAGCAATTTGGATTAACGCTTAACTACACTCCAACTAATAAAGTTGACTGGAGTGTTAAGTACAACAGCAGTTGTAATGCATTTGTCGGTTGGCGTTCCTATTTTTCAGGAACAAGTGTTGCAGACGGCAACTGGCACATGATAACTGTCACGATAAATTCATTCAGCATTGGACTTTATGTTGATGGTGTTTTTTTAGGCAGTACAACAACACCTAATTCACAAAGTGATTTTTGCACAAGCCCTCTTGAATTTGGAAGAAATTGGGCTTCAAATCTTAGATGGTATGAAGGTGATATGGATGACATCGGTATGTGGAATCGAGTACTTACAGCGCAGGAAATTCGCATTCTGTATTGTGGTTTAAATAACAATTCATCACCAACCTTATATAATACAAATATTGGCTCGAACATAAACCTAATTGCTAATAGTGCAAGTGCATTTCGTTGGCAGACAAATCCTGCAAACAATGGATGGCAAAATGTAAGTAGTAACAGCACTTATAATGGCATTATAAATTCTGTTTTGATAGTAAATAACACAACGTTATCAAATCACTTACAACCTTTCAGGGTAATTGAAACTAATGGCATTTGTACAGACACCAGTTATCATACTATTGCATTAACTGATACCTGCATATCAACACTTTTCGATACAACTTCTGTCACTGTTTTTGATACAATTTCTATCTCTGTTTTCGATACAACTTCTATCTCTGTTACCGATACACTAATTATCAATGCTGTCCTTACTGGTGTAAATCCGCCCAATAATAACAACACCATTCTCATATACCCCAATCCTGCAAAGACACATATCACAATCGACAATGGTAATTTCGGCCTAATGAATGGCTATACTGTGAGAATTAGCAACAGTTTGGGTCAGATAGTCTTTAGTCAGACAATTACCCAACAGCAGGTCACAATAGACCTGAGCGGATGGACTGGTAGCGGAATTTATTATCTAAACATATTGGACAATTTGGCTATTTCAGTAGCCTCAAAGGTTATTATTCTACAATAAACAGTTAATTTCTAAAGTTAATACAATCGCACTTTTTGAAATAAATAAAAAATGCTGTTCGTTTTCGAACAGCATTTTTTATTTATTTTCCAACCAAATCTTCATTGATGATAATAATATTTTCACCTAGAATTGACATAGAATAATTAATGTTGGTTTCATGAAGTGCTTCGAAGAAAATTTTGGTACAGCCTTTTACCATCCAATCATGCAGTTCAATAACGATTACTTTACATTTTGGCAGCCAACTTAAATAATTTTCCTTAAACAGAAAACGCTCTGAGCCCTCAATATCTATTTTAAGTAAATCAACCGTCTCCCAACCTACTTTTTGCATTATTTCAGTTATCGTAATTGTATTAATACCGCCAGTCAAATTTTCTTTTTTTTCTTCTACTACCATCGCCCATTTTCCCATCTTATACTTATCACTTATTTCCAATTCAGCTGTTTTATACCATAAACCTGCCTTAATAGAATTTATGTTTT
This sequence comes from Saprospira sp., assembly GCA_044349855.1. Taxonomy (GTDB): domain Bacteria; phylum Bacteroidota; class Bacteroidia; order Chitinophagales; family Saprospiraceae; genus Saprospira. The sequence continues at coordinate 14,743 of JBIKQC010000038.1, read as the reverse complement.
CATATGGTTTGATGTTATTACATAAAACTTCGTAATTTTCATCATCAGGTTCAATTGCAACTATTTGGGCTTCGGGGTAACTACTAATAAAATAAATACTCGCTAAACCGATGTTTGCCCCAGCATCTATTATTGTTTTTGGCACAAACGGTAATTTCATTTCATATTCCTCGTTTAAAAAAACCTGATCAAATGTAGGAATATCAGAAGACCCAACCCTCAGCAAAAATGGATATTTTACTTTTGGAATTTTTACCTTCTTAGTCTTTTTAAATTTAATTTTTAGGTATAAATTAACACCATTAAATAATCCAAAGCGATTTATATACTTAGCGATTTTTCGAATCATTGTTTAATAAATATTTGGTGCAAAAATTTATTTATAATATAAAACTGAAACTATAAATTTATTTCAGGTTTTTCCAAAAGTACGAAAATGATTGGAATATTTATTTATTAAAAAAGAGAATTTAATCATCCGCTTTTATAGGTTACATTATAATTTTGGCAATTCAATAGAAAGCAAAAATCATTGCAGTTCAATAAACATGATGTTTCCAACCTAAAATAAAAAAACAGATCACAGTCTTTGCTTTTTTATTTTATCCGATATGGTTCAATCCCTTGTGGACAAATATAAGCTACTGGGGAATTGCGCAAAAAATTGTAGCTTTACAACTTATCTAAAAGTTTCTTTTCAATAATCTTTTGATTTTCATTAATTACTTACCTTTGTAGAAATAAATGGGTACAACGGAAACTTGTTTTTGTTATGCTCAAATCCTTAAATTTTTCAAATTTACAAATTAGCATGTTGTATTTATCAGAAATCAATGACGAATACTTCACCATAGGTGAAATCGGTTTCAACGAAGAAATGGAAAGTGTTTTCTCTGACCGCGAAGTGATTTGGGCAGATGTAAAATCTATTCAGTTCAGCAAAAGTAAAGAAGATGTAGTTATCCATCTCAATAACGGTGAGCATTTTCATGTTCCGGTAGATACTAGCGGATTAGTGAGCCTTTTCAAAAACATGCCCGCCGGACTCAATACTCCGGAGCAGACTGTTTTTATAGAACAGATTTATTCAGAACTGAGCTCTTGTAAAGTTTGCGGCAATGTCGCTGTTTGGCAAAACCAGTGCAATGTATGCCACACAGATCAGGACGATGTCGTTAACAGTGATCCCAAAGTAGAGTTGGAAAACATCAAAGAAGAACAATTGCAGCTATTTGCTACCTACGAGGAAGATGAGCCAATTGATTGGGAATTCCATATCGACCCAAATTTCAAACGGGATCCAAATTGGAAACTATTGGTCAATGAAGCTGAAATTATTGAGTTCAGCCGCGAAAATACTTGGGAAGAGGAATAAAGTTTATATGTCCCTGATAAATAAAAAAAGTGTAAAATTGGATGTCCAATTTTACACTTTTTTTTATTTTGCATTAAGCTATTCAAGCTGAAGCTATCTTTTTTCAATTTTAAAAGTCCTGGAGACTCCATCAGCAGTAATCCTTATCAGATAAAGACCTGCAGGGATCAGATGCATATCAAATTCCTCTTTATTGCCCTGTAATACTTCCTGACAAACAAGTCGACCATCTACGGCATAAACATCAATCCTTAATTCTTTAAAACTTTGCGGCAATTGTATGCTTAATATATCAGAGACAGGGTTAGGCATGATGACAATTCCTTCCTCTGACTTTTCGAAATACAATACTCTGATATTGCTATAAGAAAAGCTGCCGTCATTATCTACCGATTTTAAGCGGTAATAATTATTGCCAATAAATGGTGCTAAATCCATTTCCTGATAATTGGCAGCGTGAATTCTGCTTCCGGTTCCCTCAACCGTTTTTAGCAATTCAAAATTTACCCCATCAATACTTCTTTCTAACTGGAAATAGGCTAAATTTTCTTCAGAGGCTGTTTCCCAGGTCAGTTCTGCTTTGCTGCCAATTTTTACGGCTTCAAAACTTTTAAGTGTGACTGGCAATAAAGTCGGAGTAGCAAAGGTAAAAGGGCTGAAGCTTGAAACAATAAGACCACTTGTCATACTACCACATGTTGATTGTGTAGTACAGCTCGGGTCATTGGCATTGATACCTGTGTTCCCGCCGTTGCCGTGATCGCGCCAGATTGCGCCGTCCCAACGAACTACTTTACTGTTGGCAGCATCACTTACGCTGCTCGCTGCATCCAAATTCAGCGTAACATGTTTGTTAAAGTTACCTGCATTTCTATCTAAAATCCAATATTCGTTGCTGACAATTGTTCCAATAGTTGCCTCTTTTGCTGACCCGAAAGTTGATACCGGATTAGCAGAAAAATATTCACAGGTAAAAATGTCCAAAGGAGCAGGAATAAAAAGTGATACATCGTCCACCGCAAAGGAAGGGTCTGTGCCTGCACCATCGTCGTTATTTACCCAACGGAAGGCAATTCTCACATTTGGATTATTATCGGCGGAAGCAGGTAAGGCAACTTGGCGATTTGTCCAAATACCCTGACCTCCGCATCCGGTAGCCGTTTTAGGCATATCATCGAGTTGAGCCCAAACTGTGCCATCAAAATACCAAAGTGTAGCATTGTCCGAGGTGGTATTGCCGCCTTCAATGTAATTAAATCCGACAAAAACCCCAGATTGCCCACTGCAATTAATTATCGGAGATTCACAACGGCGATCAGCTTGTGGGCAATTAAAAATGCCACAAAGTCCGCCGGCGTCGTATGCTGCTCCGCCAGTGGGGTTGAATGTGCTGGTCACATGCAGGGTAGGATTCCCATTGTTAGCAACTCCGCAACCGGGTGGTAAAACTCCGCCTTCATTGTCATCAATCAGCCAAAAATTGGCTTGAGCACCTTCTGTTCCTGTTACCACATTTAGTGTCCATCCAGGTGCACCGCTGTTAAAATTTTCACTGTAAAGATTAATAGCCGAACCTCCGGCATGACCGTTCACATTCAAAGGCTGATAATTATTGCCCTTGCCAACCGGAAAGTTAAATCCGCTGCTTGTATTTATTTTACGAATAGGGCCGCTTACAAAGCTGTTATTGGTGCCGGGTGAGGTAACGGTTACAGAAGCAGGATTGGCAATTGTCAATAAATTAACTGCAGTGCTGATAATTTTACCTGAGGTCAGATTCAGATTATTGTCAATCGTAACGGCCTTGTTAAGTGTGACATCATTGGCAGATTTATTGACTAAAAGCTGAAAGACATTAAATGTACCTGTGCCACTGATAGATTGTGCATTCGCACCTGAAAATATCCAACGGCGTGAATCATCCGCATCATAAGCTGTTGAGCCATTAATAGTAAGATTACCCTGTATTTCTGTACCGGTTCCAAAGTTGCGGTAGTTATTGCCCGATTTAACGATCATATTTCCAATAACCAAAAGGGGGCTGGCATTTGTATTACTGTTTAAAAAATCAATAGCTGCTGTACTGCCGGTTCCACCTATATCAAAATTGCCCTTGATACGCGGAAAGTCTGAATTGCCTGTAAAAATTGAAGTCCCACCCATTATCCATGCTGTTGCAGTCAGGTTTTCAATGCTTAGGTTACCATAGTAAGTGCCGCCTACTGTTGTGAAAGTAGGAATTGATGCAGAATTTTTTCGGATTATCCAATTGGAAGTTGCCGGAATAGTTGACATTCCTCCATTGTAGTTATCGCGCCAGTTTGCAGAAGAACCGGTTCTCTGCTTTATATAAGTGCCATTTGCCCCCAATTCCCAAGTGCTGCCTCCTGAAAAAGCAACATTGGAAGTAGAATTGTCAATAAATGTCCCATTGACTGTTAAGTCAACTCCTGCACCGGAAGCAACAGTCAGCACTCCAGTATTCCAGCTAATTGTACCTCCCGCATCAATAACGACTTGATCTACAGAAAGAGCGGCTGTCACATTTATTGTATGGCCGGATCTGATTGTAATAATATTTGCATTGGCATTGGTAGGAAAAACTGTTGCAGCAACCCAAGCAGAACCGTCAAAGCGTTGCCAGTTTGCCACAACATTCCAACTACCGCTTACTATATTTGAACGGTAATCATTTGGTGCTTGTGCCTGAACTAATGAACTTAAGCACATAAATGCTCCCAAAAATAGTGTGTAAAGTTTATTCATATTGTGTAATTTGCTAGCTTTAAAATATAGTGAAGAGAACCATTTTAGAAAATTGCTAAATTTTATGTTATTAAAAAGAGCTTTATTGTGCTAGCAATTTAATTTTGATTAAAATTAAAAAAATCTTCAGAATATTTTTTTCAAATCTGCATGTTTTTAAATAATAAGTTCGTATAAATTCAAAAAATCAAGAGCCTTGTTCAATATACCAAACTTTATCACAGTCCTCAACGCTATTGGCGGTTGTCTGGCACTTTTGAGCATTTTTAGCGGTCAGATTCTCTGGTTGCCATGGATATTAGCCGTTTGCCTTTTGGCCGACTTTGCCGATGGACTTGTTGCCCGACTCCTGAAATCCAGTTCCGAGATAGGCAAGCAGCTCGATTCTCTGGCCGATGTCATTTCCTTTGGTGCGGTTCCCGGTGCTATTTTTTATTATCTGATCAATAAAAGTTTGGGCATCACTGCTTTTGTTTGGGAGCAGCCCGAAACTTACTGGGGTGCTCTGGGATTTATATTGACGGCTTTTTCTGCCCTTCGTCTGGCAAAGTTCAATATAGATACCCGACAGACTGAAAATTTTGTGGGGCTCAATACGCCGGCCACAACTATGTTCTGCCTGGGCCTGCTGCTGACGGTGGAGCTTGACAGTTGGGGATTGGGCAGCGTGCTGCTGCAATTGCCATTATTATTTGGCCTGATCGGACTATTTTCCTTCCTGCTGGTCTCGGAAATTGCTATTTTCTCTTTTAAATTGAAAAAACTTAGTTGGAAGGGCAATGAAGCCAGATTTATCCTGTTGATTTTGTCTGTAATTTCATTGATTGTACTGCCTTTCGGAATTGCATTGATGGCAATCATTATAATATATGTCCTTATATCCCTTTACCTACGCTTTATCGGAAAATTGAAAATTTAAAAAAAATAGATCAGATTTTCCGTTGTTAAATATTGAGAAAACATCTAAAGCATTTTTAAAATAGTTGAAATATTGGAAAAGGTATTTTACTGAATGCAGATTGGGTGGATGCGGAAACCCCAAACGGAATTTTAATTTTAATTTCTATTTCTCTAATATATTAGGACTTTATAAATATGAGCAAGTTATAGCTTACATTATATTTTGAACCAAAAATAACTTTTTACAAATCAATTCGGAAAAAGAGCACATTTATTTAGCTTTGGGCTTTTTGGGTTTGATATTGTTCTTTTTCAGAAACTCGGAAGCGAGATTGAAAAAATTGACCGATCCTTTGGATGCCGCATCGTACATAGCAACAGGCTTGCCCTCTCCGGGCGCCTCAGAAATACGGGCATTTCGGTGAATGATCGTTTCGAAAACGCGGTCTGTAAAGTATTTTCTGGCTTCTTCCACCACCTCTTTGGCGAGGCGCAGGCGGATATCATACATAGAGAGCAGAATGCCTTCAATGTCGAGGTTTTTATTCAGCTGGCCTTTTACGAGGCGGATGGTATTCATAAGTTTGCCCAAACCTTCTAGGGCAAAATATTCGCATTGAACGGGAATGATCACGGAATCGGCTGCAGTAAGTGCATTGATCGTCACCAAACCCAAAGACGGCAGACAGTCGATAAAGATAAAATCGTAATCATCGCGTACTTTTTCAACAACAGCCTGCAGAATATACTCGCGCTGCCAGCGGTTGATCAGCTCAATTTCGGCACCTACCAGATTGATGTGTGCAGGAATAATAAACAGGTTAGGAGTAGTGGTAGAAAGTACTGCGGCTTTAGGATCAGCATCATCAATGAGACAGTCATAAAGGCTCATTTCCACTGAATCGGGAGAAATACCTACGCCTGATGTAGCATTTGCCTGAGGGTCTGCGTCAATGATTAGTACCTTGAACTCCAAAATGGCAAGACTTGCTGCAAGATTAATTGCAGTTGTCGTTTTTCCTACACCGCCTTTCTGATTGGCGATTGCTACTACTTTTCCCATTATTAAACTGTTTTTAGCGCGAATTTTACCCGCAAAGATATGTCTTTTTAGGGACATCTGCAAATATAAACAAAATGCTGATGAATTTACAGAGCAAAATAAAAAATGATTGTAATTTCGCCCCAAATAATTACTGTAATGTCAGCCCGTCTTATCCTTGCCCATGTGGCCATGTTTTTGGTTGCGCTTATCTATGCTGCCAATTTTTCACTTGCTAAAATGGCTATGCCTGCTTATGTAGGTGCCTTTGGCTTTATTCTTCTGCGTGTCACTGCTGCGGCATCTCTATTTTTTCTGAGCAGTATTTTTGTTCGGGAGAAGGTCAGCCGCAAAGATATGGGGATGATGGTTATCACAAGTATTTTTGGAGTTGCATTGAATATGCTCACGTTTTTCAAGGGACTTGAATTGACAACGCCTATAAACGGTGCGCTGATTATGCTCACCACGCCTATTCTGGTTCTTGTCTTTTCAATTTTTGCATTAGGCGAAAGGCTAAATTTTCTAAAAATAATAGGAATTGGCCTTGGACTGAGCGGAGCACTAATACTAACGTTGCTCAATAGCGATGTTAGTACAGCAGAGGCTCCAAACCCATTTTTGGGTAATATTTTGGTTGCAATAAATGCTGCTTCATTCGGAGTTTATTTGATTTTAATAAAGCCGCTCTCGAAAAAATACCACCCTGTAACAGTATTAAAATGGAATTTTGGGTTGGGATTTTTATTCGTATTTCCTTTTGGAATAGGGCAGGTGATGGCTATGGATTTTGTGGCTATACCATTTAAAATTTGGATGATAATTGCTTTTGTCCTATTTTTTGTAACATACATAGCATATTTACTGAATGGGGCTGCGCTCACAATTGTTTCACCATCTGTTGTAGGTGCTTATATATATCTGCAGCCTCTAATTACCGTACTCATAGCGGTCATTGGCGGACATGATACGATTACATGGAATATGATTTTAGCGGGACTTTTAATTTTTTGCGGCGTGTTTTTGGTATCTAAAAGATAGCTTTTCGTGAGAAATTGAAATGTAGAGCTGTTCAAATAGGTATTCAGCGAGAAACCCTGCAAAAATTAAATTATCAATTTATAAAATCAATTTCAGATATTACAAATTTGTATCTGATCAAAAAGCAATAATTAACGTGGCTTTTGATTTGTTTGGCAAAAATATTTTTAATATTTCATCAACGCCCGCACACCAAAATTAAAGCGGCATACATCTATATTATCAGAACAGTCAAATAGCCATAACGGTATTGACAAAATTTAATTCCAAATCAAATCGACTTTTTTCGATTACTCAAACTGTGTCCAAAGCAGTTTTGGGGTTGGAATTCTCATGAGATTTTCGGGGCACAAACTAATTATTAAACTCTTAAAAAACTTAGGGTATGGAACTGCTATTTTCAAATCCGATCTGCCTTGCAATTTTTCTTAGCACCAAAGGCGTTCTTATCTCATTTGCGGGCATCACTGCCTTGCTTGCTGTCTATATTTTCATTCAGCGTAAAAACATAAAGTCCGAAGCAAAAGTAAAAATGCTGGAGAAAACCGGCATGAACACTATAGTTGGATTTGGAAGCGCACTGTTTCTTGCTGCAGTAGCGCTTTCCTGGACCACTTTATCCAATGATATTGAACCTTCCAAAGCTTTGGAAGCAGACAACGAATGGGCAAACAGCGATGAAGTGGAAATTGTGCAGCTCAAAAAAGAAATGCCTGCCATTAAAATGGATCCGCCAAAATTGGAAACTCCAAAAATTGAAATCAAAACTGAACCTGTATCCGAACCTGATCCCAAGCCCTTTGTTGGCGGAACAACAGATGGTAAAGGCGAACAAAAACCATTTACCGGCAATGGCGGCGGAACAGTTATTGAGCCACCTATTATTCAGGTTGAACCTCCGGTGAAAAAAGAACTGCCTTATGAATTTGTCGAAATAGCCGATAAAATGCCAAAGTTCTGCGGCTGCGATGATAAGGGCAATGAAGAAAGCAATAGACTCTGTTCCGATAAACTCATGACAAAATATCTGGCCAATGCAACTGACTATCCTGCGATGGCAAGAGATTTGGGTTATGATGGCAAAGTATTTATGCGCTTTATTGTAGAAAAAGACGGCTCTTTGAGCAATATTGAAATATTGAAAGATATGACTCCGGGCGGCGGATTGGCAGCTTCTGCAAAAAAAGCTGTTCAGAAAATGGCAAAAGATGCCTGTTGGAATGCAGGGGAGCAAAGAGGACGCAAGGTCAGAGTCCGTGTCACAATACCAGTCGTGTTTAAATTGGCGAAACCTTAATAAAGCAATTTGACTTTTTTTAAAAAAATATACAACTATTTTTTTTTAAAACTTACACACCAAAACTATAAAACAGCACATCTATTGTGTTGTAATCAGTCGAAAACGTTTTTTGAAGTTTTTCTTTTAGGTTTTTTCTAATGTTTTATAAAATTTAAGGCAGATTGGGTTCGGGAGAATAAAAAATATTTTAATTTTGGCTCTGAAAACAATTTTAAATCGTCTTTTAATATAATTCAAAACATTATGGAATTTCCTAACAGTTTGAAATACACAAGTGACCACGAGTGGATCCGCATAGAGGGTGACAATGCTTATGTTGGAATCACAGCTTTTGCTCAGGGCGAATTAGGCGACATCGTCTATATTGATATAAGCTCTGAAGGCGAAACTTTGAAACAGGGTGATGTTTTTGGATCTGTAGAAGCTGTAAAAACTGTAGCTGATTTGTTTATGCCGGTCAGCGGCGAGATTTTGGAAGTGAATACAGGTTTGAACGATGAACCGGAAGTTGTAAATAATGACCCTTATGGCAAAGGTTGGATGGTAAAGATCAAATTGAGCGATACATCCGAACTTGATGGTCTTATGGATGCAGATGTTTACCGCTCCAGCGTCAACGCATAATTGGTTTAAACTTTGGCCATTTATTGGCTGTATGGCGGCCATTTTTTGGTTATCTGTTATTAAATCTCCGGGACTCCGATTCTCGGATCATTGGTTTTGGGATAACATTGACAAATTTGGACATGCCCTTGCTTATGCAGCTTTGTGTACTTCAGGATGTTGGTCTTTCAGATCAATGTCAAAAGAAAGAAAAACTTCAACCGTTCAAATTCTGAGCTTAACCTGTATCAGTTTTTTTTACGGACTATCGATTGAACTTTTGCAACATTTTCTGCCTCATCGCAGTTTTGACCTATTTGACATCTTAGCCAATGCAGTCGGAGTTTCACTTGGAGCAGTTGTTTTTGCAAGATTTTTCCGCTAGGGTTTTGTTTCTTAAAATAAAGCTGTATTTTTAAATCAAATTTTATTACCCAATAAACCGAACAGTTATGCTATTTGTAGGATTATTTTCTGCGGGCTTGCTGACGTTGAGCATAAAAGTCTCAACAGCAATGGTTTTGGCTGGTTTTCTTGGTATTACTGCAGTAATCACAGGTGGTATTTATGTATTCAAATTCTTTTTGAATAAAAAAACACTGGCCTTACTTCAGGAAAAACAAGATATCTCCAGTCAGTCGTCCCTGGTTCGAAAATACAATGAGGTGGGCATTTTTCAGCACACCGGCACGGTCTATACGGGGGGTATTGCAACCGCTTTGCTTATCTGCTTTTTGGCGTTAAATTGGACTACGTCCGAAACCGAAAAGATTGAAGTAAAAGAGGATTTGGAACTGACCGCTGCAGATATTGAAGTGGATGTTCCAAATGCACCGCCACCACCACCACCGCCACCACCGCCGCCACCACCGCCGCCACCACCACCAACCACCATCAAAATTGATGACAAGGAACCGGAACCGGAACCTGAACCCATCAAACAGGATGAGGACAAACAGGATGCGGAAGGCAGTAAAGATGGCAAAGAAGGAGGCACAGGTGAGCCTGCCCCAATTATCAATGTACCTGAACCTGAACCGGTAAAAACAGTAGAACCTGAAATTTTTACCATCGTAGAAGAACAACCATCTTTTCCGGGTTGTGAAACCATCAAAGATAAAGACGAGCGTCAAAAATGCTCTGACAAGAAAATGGTTACCTTCCTCGGTCAAAAAGCAGGTTACCCTTCTATGGCCCGCGAAGCAGGTTTTGAAGGAACAGTATTCATTCGTTTCGTAGTTGAACCCGACGGAAATATCTCCAACATCGAGGTGTTGAAAGATCAGACTCCAGGCGGAGGACTCAAAGACGCAGCACTCAAAGCAGTTCAGGCTATGAACACTATGGGTGATAAATGGAATCCAGGCAAACAACGTGGAAATCCAGTACGTGTTCGCGTAGTTGTTCCTGTTAAATTTAGATTACAATAATGAAATAGTCTGATCCTATCAGCAATTTTCAAAATATAGAATGGTCTTATCAGTTTTGATAAGGCCATTTTTATTTCGTAGCTTTGCCTCCTTTCAGCATTTAGAGTTGTATCAGTAAACTTGTGGAGAAATTCCATAGTCTTTAAGTTTCCAATCAAAATTCAGGATTGATCAGTTCTTTTATCTTTTATCTTTCTTCTTTTATCTTTCATTTGTACTAATATGAAAATCGGACTTTTCTTCGGTTCATTCAACCCCGTTCATGTCGGACACTTGATTATTGCCAATTATCTGGTAGAGCAAAGCGACCTGACGGAACTTTGGCTCGTGGTTTCACCACATAATCCTTTTAAAGAGAGAAGTACGCTGGCGGATGATTATGATCGTTTCGATATGGTAGCAAAATCGGTAGAAGATCATCCCAAACTGAGAGCCAGTAATGTGGAATTCGATCTCCCCAAGCCCTCCTATACTATCGATACACTGACTTACTTAACCGAAGAATATCCGGATACGGAATTTGTACTTATCATGGGCGGAGATAATCTCGGTTCTCTGCATAAATGGAAAAATTACGAACAGATTTTAAAAAACTATTCCATCTATGTTTATAAAAGACCTGAATATGACTTGGGGGAATTGGCGTCACATCCAAAAATTAAAATCTTTGAAGATGCACCACTGATTGAAATTTCTTCTACATTTATCCGACAGCTTATCCGAGAAGGAAAATCAATCCGCTATTGGGTAACAGAGGAAACCAGAGATATTATAGAATCTTCCGGCCTGTATAAATAGAGTTATAATAAAAAAGCGATGTACCTGAGTTCATCGCTTTTTTTAATATCCAAAAGAAGTTGTTTATGTTACTTTCTTTGAAAAACGTCTTTTGCGGAGCCAAATGTAAATCACGCCAAAAATTGTAATCAGTATCAAAGGCAAGCCAAGATTAATAATTTGCCATTTTGTTTCTTCATTAAAGGCACGTTCCTGATCCAACGGACGCAATTTGATTTCGCGGCTGCGGGCCTCAATCAGTCCGGTATCATCCAAAAGATATTCTATACAGTTCATCAGGAATTCTCTATTGGCAAAAACCCTTGGACCCGACTCCGGATGCCAACCTGCCCCCATAGGAATGGTCTTACCGGATGACTGATAAACATCGTTTTTGGCAATGTCGCCATCAGAGATGACAACCATTTTGGCGAAAGAACTCAATCCACGCACCGGATAATTACCTGCAGCTGCCCATTTAGCGGTCGCCTCAGGTGGCAGGCGATTTCTGAAATGAGAATCAAATTGCCCCTCCAGCAAAACTGCAATATTCTGATTGCCTTTGGTAAAGGCATCTGCTCGGATATTCGGATCAATCGCATCCAGACTGATAGGTGTCGGCGGGTACTGAACTCTGCTGTATTTTGAAGATCTTAGGAGCGGAGTTTTTACAACATTTGATTTTGTACGGATAGTATCAATGCTTGCTGCATATTTTGTCAATACATAATCCATATTTTTTACGATCGGATGATCAATAGTGGAACGGCCGCTCTGCTGTGCCTCAATCGGTGTGAGATAAGGGTAAGCCAAAGGGTAATAAAACCATTTTGGATTGGCTTTCTGTCCCTGACCGCTTTGCAGACCAATGATAGATGCAGCATCGAATGAGCTTACAATATTATTATTGACGCGAACGCCATAATTGAAGAGCAATTTTTGGAGATCGGTGCTGTTTTCAAAAGGCACAGACTGTCCTCTCTGATTTCGCAAACTGTCATCCTCCATGTTCAAACCATCCAAAAGCCAGATCATTCGGCCTCCGTTCATAACGTACTGATCAATTTTAAACTGATCGTCCATACTGAAGGACTGTGTTGGTTTGGGCACAATCACCAGATTGATATTGGAATCGATCTGATTGATCTGAGAAAGATCCATTCTTGCGATATCGTAATATTCGAAAAGTGCTTTTTCAAATTCATTGGTAAATGGACGCTGCAGCTCGCCATGTCCGGTCATCAGTACAACACGGGGGCGTGTGCGCAGTTTGAGCTTTTGAATAGCCACAGCAAATTTGTACTCCAAAAAGTTAATGGAAGCATCAATATCGGAAGGCTGATAATAACCGTCACCCAATTCTATAAGATTTACGACCTGAAATTGATTGCCATATCTAACAACGGCAGAAGGAAAAACGAGCATAACTCGGGCCTGACGCTTGTCTGTAATCTGAAGGGGCATAATGCCCTGTTTTCCCAATTTTTGCTGCATTTCTTTGCGCTCGGTATCATTGCCCAGCAAAGGATTCACAAAGCGGTAATCAATAAGTCCTCCTGAACGTTCACGAAAAACATTCAAAAGATCTTTTGTTGCATTGTGCAGGTGTCGGAACTCTGAAGGAAACTCACCTTCCAGATAAAGTTCAATGGTAAAAGCAGCAGTATCCTTTTTGAGCGAGGCCAAAAGTTTATTGGTTGCCTTCATCATTGTGAAACGCTTGTCTTCAGTAAGGTCAATTTTTGTATAAACCCATGCTCCCAGCATATTTATTACAACAATGATTGCCAATACGATTGCCAGCCAACTTAGCGATTGAATGCGTTTTTGAGATTTCATGTTAATATTTGGATGACCTCAGGTCAGATTTTCTTATAGGAATTCAATAATTGGAAGGTATAAACTACCATTTTCTTTTTTCCAATGCAGTTTTGGTTGCAAAGAGAAAAACAGCAATAATACTGAAGAAATAGAGCAGATCCCGACTGTCAACAAGTCCACGGCTAATGGAGGCATAATGAAAATTAATGCCCAGACCTTCTACTAAAGTGTCGGCCCAGCCAAAAAAGATGGGCAATCTGCTGATACTGCTAAAGGCATCATACGTAAATGCGCAGAGGAAAAGGCCCAAAATAAAGGCCACTATCTGATTTTTTGTAATGGAAGAGGCAAAAATTCCAATCGCTGCGAATGCAGCACCTAAAAAGAATAATCCGATATAGGATCCCCAGGTTGCGCCAATATCAAGATTGCCTTTGGGCAGGCCCAATTCCCAAATGGAGAAGAAATAAATAAAGGTTGGTAAAATAGACACAACAATAAGAAAAAGGCAGGCAAGATACTTACCCATAAGTATCTGCCAGTCGCTCAGTGGGCGGGTGGCCAATAGCTCTATGGTCCCTGTCTGAATCTCTTCCGCAAAACTGCGCATTGTAATTGCCGGAATCAGAAAAAGAAAAATATACGGAGCCATACTGAAAAGGCTGTCCATACTGGAAAATCCATAACTGATAACACTGTAATCAGGAAAAACCCACATAAAAAGTCCCGTTCCCAAAAGGAAAACGCCAATGGCTATATAGCCAACCAATGAACTTAGAAATAGATTTACTTCTTTAAGAAAAATACTCCACATGAGTGTATGATATTGAATATGTTTGGTGTCAGGTATTTAGTAACTTGTATTTGGTCGCTGGTACTTGGTACTTGGTACTTGCCAATGTTTACAGGTTCAAGACGTAGACTGGACGTCCTAGTGTTCTCCGGCATAGACCGGATTTCTGTCATTGTAAATCAACAAAGTTTTAAACAATTTCCCCTCGCGTTCTTCGGGTTTCATTTCGTCCAATGATTTTGAAAGACCCTTATCATCGGTTGTCCAAGCCTTTAAATTATCATAATTGAAGTCAATGGTTTCACCGGTCTGAAAGTGCAGCAAACGCTGTATAAATACCAAATCCCTATTTGTAATACTCTTCTTGGCGATTCGCTCTCCGGTATAAGGATTGTGGACAAACATAGTTACTTCTTTTTCACGGAATGCCTTGTAATAAAAGTAGCTCAATTTTCCCACAACATGCAGTTTTACATAATAAAGCCTATTATCTTGTTTATCATCAGTGCGAATATAAGGAACTTGGCCAATACAAATTCCCCAAGCTGTACCGGAAACTAAGCTATCCAGCATTGCTTCTGATTCAGGCTTCAAAATTAGTACATTTTCTTCTCCAATCAAATCATATTTTAGTTTTGATGGATCAATTAAAATAGAAGGTTTGTTTGAACTGAATTCCGAAAAATTGGTATAAAGCCCGTCGTTAAAAAGGAAATTACTGGTTAAAGGCTCATTTTGAGCTGTAAGGGGACTGAAAAAAATAATAAAAACTAGGAATAGCTGAAAAATTCTCATAATTGAATCAATTGTATGGTATCTATGAATAACGCCAAATTACTAAAAAAGGTCTGTAGCTGTTCAAAAAAAACGCCTGCGAAAAAGCAGGCGTTAATAT
>JBIKQC010000403.1:0-4606 GCA_044349855.1 Saprospira sp. | reverse complement strand
ATAAAAATATAAAGGCTGTTTCATTTTTATTGTTTACAAACCCATATCATCTTTATTCTTGTTCCCGTTAAAATCTGCCATTTCCTTTTTCAGTTCATTAAAAGTTTTGGACTTGTAACCTTCAGGAACCTGAAATACTTTATCGCTGATTTTTGTCCGTCTAATTTCTATTGCTTTCAGCTGAATCTTCAAACCACTAAAATTCATCTCAGTATATAATGGTAAACCCGGTAAATCTCCTACGTATTTGCTTATAAACTCTGGAGTATTAATTCGGAAGTTTTTGGATAGATATAGTAATGCTTTCGATCTGTATCCTGCAACAGGCGCTATAGCTTTATAACATTTTTTACCGGCAATAGTAATTTTGTCTTTATAGAAATATTCAATCTGACCGGGTTTAAATGGCATTTGATTTATATTTTCATTGACAGTCTGACCTGTCGTTAAATCAGTTTCATTGATTGGGATATTTACCTTTTCAGAAAGCATTGGTATATTCAAAAGCACAACATGCTTTTCATCTTTTTGATTGACAACTAATTGCATTTCCGCAAAACCACCCATGATTTTCAGATCTAATTTCGATTTCCCGTCCTTTATATAAAGCGTAAGTGTTGTTTCTCTAAAAAATTCTGAGAGTTCAGATTTTCCATTTGATTTAAGTTCATAAACAACATATCCTTCCGTGAAATTCGGCTCGGTTTCAATTGGCTTTTGAGCCAAAAGATTATAAGGCAATAATGCCATCAAAAGTGGGGCGATGATTTGTTTGGTCATGGTGCTATAGTTTTCAGAAATTGGAAAAAGCAACCCAAAAACATACTTTTTTAAAAAAAATATTATTCTAAAGGTTAATTTTTAAAATTAAAAATGCCAAAGATGTATATACTATACGTACATCTTTGGCATTTTGTTTCATTTGTAAGCTATTATTTCAAATAATAGGCTTTTGACAGACTTAATCCTTGATTACAGCACCAAATTCGTCTTTTAATTGTTCCATAGTAGTTTCCTGATAGTCGGTAGGAATATCCTGTTTAAAATCAGATTTTTTTGGTATCTTAGTAGACACTTCACTGGCCATCAGTATCATTTTGGATCCATTACTTTTAACTTCCATGCCTAAAGGAAAACCTTTAAAACTGCTGATCATATTATCAACAATTCCACCTGCTTCAGGCTTAATGCTTTCGCAAACAAAAACAACAGTTTGAACTTCAGGATTATTGGGATCGGTTACCATCACTTTTTTACAGGTATGGCCTGCAATTTTCTGAGTTCCAGATATTGGCGTAATTTTTACGCCATTCATATTAGCTGTAGCTGATTGAGCTTTTTTAATTTCATCAGCATTCATTCTGATTGCTTTTTTCTGACCCATCAAGCTCAAAAGAGCCAAACCATTATTTGCTGATCCGTCAACAATAAGATTTGCATTCACCAAACCGCCCATGACCAATCCGACCATTTTACTGTCAGTGCCGCTGAATGAAAATTCCAATGTTGAACCATTCAACATTTTTGCCTGCGGATCTTCGCTTTCGACAGTCAGTTTATAAAAAATTGTACCATTTTTTATAATACTGTTTTTCGGTGCTGCTGAGTTGGCAGATGGTAAAAGTTGGGCATTCATGATGCTGATAAAGCAAAACAGTCCAAAAATAGTAAGAAGTGGATTTTTCATGATTATGTTTAAGCAGGTGATTGAAAATATAACGCTGACTTGAGATATAGCGAATTACATGCCAAATCCGCCAAGTCCGCCACCCAATTCTTCCATTGTAACTTTATCAAAACCTTCAGGAATTGTCATGTCAAATTCTGTATCTGCAGGAGCCGACTTAACAATTTTAGAAGCTTCAAAAATAAGTTTCATACCTGCTTGGTTTATTTCAAAAGCCAATGGGAATCCAGTTAAACCGGGTATCTGATTCTGAATTTGAGATGTACCTATCGGTTTAATTTTATCTGTGAGATAAAGTATTATTCCATCAGGCATACCTTCAACTTTGGCTATAGCTTTATAGCATTTGTATCCGGCAATTTTCTTTTTGCTTTTTTTGTTGTATTCAATTTTAGCCTTACCCTGATTGGTTTTTTGCTGATCTTCTGTTTTTTTGAAATCCTCAGGAGTCATTTCAACAGCCATGTTTTTGCCCATCATTGGTGCAGACATTAGCATAACACCCTTTTTTGCAGTGGCGTCCATCACAATATTCATCGTCATCATACCACCCATAAGATTGATGGATGTTTTCATGAGAGAGCCTTTGAAAGTCAACACCAAATTTGTATTGCCGAGCATACCTGCCATCGGATCACCTTCATCCATTTTCAAATTATAGGTAATAGTTGCATCAGTTAATGTTTTCTGAGCATAGGTACCGACAAAGGCAGAAACTGCGAATAATAGGAAAATTGAAAATTTAATTAAGTTTTTCATTGATTTATTTTAAAATTAAAGATGTGAGACATTTGAATATTAACCAATAAGAATTGCTGATATGAATTGCACACTAAAATAAGAAAAAAATGCGCCCTGCTCAAAATTTTTTTTAAATGTAAATAAGAAATTATCTAAATATATTTTTGTGTTATACTACCACATCAATTTTTCTTTGTTCATAAAAGAGGAGATACCTTTTTTACAATCTTCTGTTGTTCTAGCCAATGCATTCATTTCTGCTGCATATATAAGTGACTGATCTAAAGATAAGTTTTGCACTTCTGCGATCATAGTTTTAGTCATCTTCAAGGCCTCTGCCGAACATTCAACACATAATTGCTGCATAAAGTTGCTTACCTCTGACTGAATTTTATCTGCAGCTGTAACCTTTGTTATAAGTCCATAATTCAGAGCCTCCTGCGCAGTAATAAGCCTGCCGCTCAGCAATAAATCTTTTGCCCGGCCCTCTCCTATTTTACGCATCAGAAATACCATGACAATAGCCGGAATAAAACCAATTTTAACTTCTGAATAGCCAAACATAGCCTCAGGGACAGCAAAGGAGAAGTCACAAAGCATCGCCAATCCGCAACCGCCGGCAATTGCATGTCCTTCTATCTGAGCAACTATAATTTTAGGATGCTGATAAATATATTTAAACAACTGCGCCAAAGCAGAAGAATCGGCAATATTCTGTTCATGTGTGTAAGTCTGCATCTGCTGCAGATAACCTAAATCGGCACCGGCACTAAAGACCTGCCCGTTTGCCCTAATTAGAATAACTTTTACGGCAACATCTTTTTCTGCCATTTCCAAAGCCAGTTTCAATTCGCTAACCAAGCCGATATTGAATGCGTTTCTTTTATCGGGACGATTGAGTGCAATTGTGGCTACGCGCTCTGATACGCCATATTCTATGAATTCCATAATATCAATCTGAAATTATCAATAAAAATACTATCTTCTTGGGTTGGGTGGTGTAAAATCGTGCATAATACTCCCATCTCTCGGACCTTTTTCAATACTTTCCTTCACCCACAGAATAATCTCCAACATACCGCCGATAAAGGTCTGAAGGGTATATGGCGTAACCGGATAATTGTAAAACTCGCTTGATTCTGGTGCCTTGTGCTGAACTATAGTACTCAAAGTGGCATAAATAATATAGGTTAGAAATGAAATGTGCATAGGTGCCAATTTACGCACTTTAATCAATTCAATCAAATCTTTGGTACGACTCTGGCCGTCAAGTCCGTACAAAAGTGGATCAACTTTCAGTACCTCTCGGCAAAAAACATTTAAAATGGCTTCTTCCAATCTACGGACAAAGGCCAATCTTTCCAAAATCACTTCCCTTTTAGGAGATGGCCTTGCTGATAGCAAACTGAGCAAAAAAGCGTTATCCTCAGCATCGAGATATTTTTCGGCAAATTCAAAAATCTCAGGATGCAATAGTTTTACCTTTGTATCTTCCAGTTCAGCTACTTCATCGTGCAGATAATCGAACATTTCTTCCATCACGGCGTCATCTACTGCTGTTTTTTTCTTATCGAATAGACGGGCACGGTTGCGAAGACTTGCTTCCAATTGAACGTACCAGGCAGTATGCACGCAGAAAGGGACGACACGCTGATGTACCAATTCCAATTCTTTCAATTTCATAATGGCCTCATGTACAAAGTTTTCCGCTTCTGTACCTTTGGGCTGATCGGGTGACATAGGCGCTTTGCCATCCAAAATCACAGCCTGATATTTGGGATTACTCATCAGTTCATCAAAACCTTCTTTGAAATTGGTTTTGCAGGTAATCAGCACCTGATATCTTCGGGCCCGGTTTGCCAATGAAGATGCCAACTCTTCATCATCATCAATCAACAAAACCTGTATAGGTTTTTTTCTTTGTTTTATCATTTTCTGTTTTCAACTGTTTTTCTATGAGGCAGTACTATTTCAAACTGCACTTTAAAAGGGTCATGCTTATCAGTTTTCTCACGGTACATCAGTGTGCCGTCGTGATTTTCAATAATCTGACTGATGAGATAACCACCAATTCCGGAATGACCGGTATCTCCTGCGTATTGTCCGTAGCTAATAAAATCCTGAAAAGAAAAATTTTTAGGAAAGGGTCTGCCATCGTTTTTATATTCAATAATTACT
>JBIKQC010000037.1:0-16674 GCA_044349855.1 Saprospira sp. | reverse complement strand
TTTTTAATAAAATTAACAGCCTCCGACTTGCATATTTTGATAAAACCCCTATTGGAACTTCTACTACAAGGACCATTAATGATATTGAAACTATCAATTCTGTATTTTCTGAAGGGGTTATCACAATAGTTGCGGATATTCTTACCCTGATTTTTGTATTGGCGATTATGTTTTATACAAGTTGGCAATTGACGCTTGTTTGTCTCATAACGCTTCCCCTGCTTATTTGGTCTTCTTATTGGTTTAAAGAGGCTGTAAAAAAATCATTTGAGATCATCCGTTCTCAAGTCTCCAAAATGAATGCTTTTCTTCAGGAGAGAATAAGTGGGATGCGAATTGTGCAGATTTTCAATGCAGAACAGCAGGAATGGGATAAGTTTGAAAAAATTAACCAGACTTATACAAAAGCCAATATCAAGTCCATATTTTATTATGCAGTATTTTTCCCATTGGTAGATATTCTTTCAGCTGCAGCACTAGGACTCATGGTCTGGTATGGAGCAGGAGAGGTGATGAGCGGTAAACTGACATTGGGAGTTATGGTTGCCTTTCCGCTTTACTTGGGCATGCTTTTTCGCCCGGTTCGCATGTTGGCCGATAAATTCAACTCCCTTCAGATGGGCATGGTGGCAGCCAATAGGGTTTTTGAAATATTGGATAATGATAAAAATGTCGCCAATAATGGTACACTCAAAGCTGATAATCTAAAGGGCGATGTACGTTTCGAAGAAGTTTTCTTCAGCTACGATCAGGATAAAACTTTAGAAGAAATTGACGGTAACTGGATTTTAAAGGGGCTCAGTTTTAGGCTCAGTGCAGGCAAAACAATGGCTATTGTTGGTAGCACGGGAGCCGGTAAAACCACCATTATTAATATTCTGAATCGCTTTTACGAAATCCACAAAGGAAAAATATTTATTGACAACGTTGAACTTCGCGAATATGAACTCTATAGCCTTCGCAAACATATTGCTATTGTGTTGCAGGATGTATTCCTGTTCTCAGGTTCAGTTTTTGACAATATATCATTGAAAGACCCATCTATTACCCCTGAACATATGATTGAAGCATCGAAAATGATTGGTGCTCATGAGTTTATTGAGCGATTACCTGGTGGCTACGAATATCAGGTTATGGAACGTGGTGCTACGCTTTCAATGGGACAAAGACAATTGATCTCTTTTGTACGTGCCCTTGTGTTTAATCCGAGCATACTTATACTCGATGAAGCAACCTCTGCAATAGATCCAGAAACCGAAGGGGTAATTCAGCATGCCATTGAAAAACTGATTGAGAAACGAACATCTATTATCATAGCGCACCGCCTTTCAACAATTCAGCATGCAGACTCAATTTTGGTACTTGACAAAGGAAAAGTAATGGAAACAGGTACTCATCAGGAATTGATGCAAAAAGAGGGCGGACATTACAGAGAATTGGTGGAAACTGCTTATGCTGTTGAAATTGAGTAGGCCTTTACCAATATTTTATTATAACCAAGGTCTTTACAATTTCCTCTTAATAAAATAATTGGGTTGTCCAATTTTTGTTGGACAACCCAATTAACAACTTTAAAAAATCAGAATTGAGGATTAAAAAACTAACTTTTTCTTCTCAGCCGCTCCTCCACCACGTCCGTCACCTTTCTCAATACATGAAAGGCAGTTTCCGCCATTACATTGCATTTTTCATCCAAAAGGGGATTTACTTCGGTCACCTCCATGCATGTAAGTCTGCTATCCTTTGCAAGTCTGCAAAGCAGTTCTTCTGCCTGTAATGCTGAAAGTCCGTCAGGAACAGGTGTTCCGGTGCCTTTCGATACCAGATTACAGTCCATGCTGTCAACGTCAAAAGAGATATAGAGCATATCACAGTCTTTGAGATAGGCTAGAGTTTCTTCAGCAATTTTAGTTGGCCCAAGTTCATTGACGTCTTTTACACGAAAAGTTTTCACATTGTGCTGTTCTATGAGAAAATCCTCTTCCTCCTCTGTGTCGCGAAGGGCGATGAAAACAAGATCTTCAGGAAAGAGTTTTGGAGCGATATTTCCCACATATTTCAGCTGATTCCAATACATACTCACTTCCGGAGAAGGGTCATTTCTTCTTTTATCTAGATTGTCGAAACCCAAAGACAGCGCCAAAGGCATTCCGTGCATATTACCCGACGGGGTAGTGTATGGTGTGTGCATATCAGCATGTGCATCTACCCAAATTACACCCAATCGTTTTTCGGGAAAGGCAGTTTTTAATCCCGAGATTGATGCCCCGGCAGATGAGTGATCTCCAGAAAGTATGACAATAAATTGAGTGCGCTCATGCAGCAGTTCCTCCATTGCTTCTGCAACATAGTTATAGACTTTCAAAATACCTTTTATGTATTTGGCATGTCGGGTTGTTTGAGTAGGGCGGAAAAGCAACTCGTTCTCATTTGGAACAAGATGCATGGGATATTGGGCAAAATACGGATCCCCCACTTTGAGTGATGCAACTTTTATAGCGCCAATGCCTAAACTGGCACCGCGCGTACCTGCACCTAATTCGGAGCGTATTTCCAGTATTTGAATATGTTCACTCATATATAAATTTGTTGTAGAAATACATTGTTTTCAATTATGCAAAAAGTCACTAGTGAGCGTGATTCAACATCAGTAAACTTATGGCCATAACGCCCATTCCGGCAACCATGCCATAAATGCTGATATGATGTTCCCCATATTCTTCAGCAGCAGGCAAAAGCTGATCAAGTGCAATGAAAACCATAATACCTGCTACTCCGGAAAGCAAAATGGCAATCATCATACTGTCCATAAATGGCATTAGTAAGAAATATGCCATAATAGCGCCTACAGGTTCAACTACACCTGATAGGAATGAATACCAAAAAGCCTTGCTTCTGCTGCCGGTTGCATAATAAACAGGCATGGAAACAGCTATTCCTTCTGGTATATTGTGCAAGGCAATAGCAATTGCAATTGTTACACCCAGTGAAATAGAATCCAATGCTGATACAAATGTAGCAATACCTTCCGGAAAATTATGTAAAGCAAGCGCTAAGGCGGTAAGTAAACCAACTCTCATCAGGCGTTTTTTACCTGCAGGAGAGACTTCCTTACCTTTTTTCATAGCCTCCACGTCAGCTTTCGCCTCCGCTTTCTCTGCTTCAGACATAATCTCATGTGGATTTTCGTCATGTGGCACTAATTTGTCAATCAGAGCCACCAGAAGCATACCGACAAAAAATGCCAAAACACCCAAATATCTATACCCACCACCTTTTATAGCATCAAGTGCACTAAGTGCATGCGGGAAAATTTCCATAAAAGAAACATATAGCATTACTCCCGCTGCAAAACCCATAGAAAGTGTAAGAAACTTTGTATTGTTTCTGTCCTTTACAAAAAATGCAATAGAACTTCCTATACCAGTTGATAATCCTGCAAAAATTGTTAATGATAGTGCTGCCCAGAAATTCTCATGCATAAAAATAAGTTAGATATAAAGAAGAAAAATATAAACGCAAACGTTGCACTGTTTGACATTTACTTTTTTTAAGTAAAATTAATTTAAACCGCTATAATACCACTCTTTTTGCAATTATGTTGCAAAAATAAACTAAAGTTGGTACATCTTTTAATTTACATTAAAAATGAAATTATTATTTTAAAACACAAAATGCTAGTAATCTCAGATGAAAAGTAAACTAAAGTTATCTTTTAGCAGCCAAAAAAGCTTTAAAATTTAGTGATTAACTGCTTTTTTGTTGTTTTTTATTTGTCTGGCCGTTTTTAGCTCCGGACTCAGTCCGCTTTACTGTCTACCGACTCTGCACCCTTGATAATCTGCAGCACTTATTTTCGATTCATGGAACCATAAGGGGTTAGTAATAAACTATATTGAGATTTATTTTGAAAAAAATATTTAAAATACTGATGGTTTAATCATGCTTCTTCTTCTTCTTCTGATTTTTGTCAATAATCAATAAAAAACCCGTTCTCATTTCTGAGAACAGGCTTTTTTTATTCTTGGTATAAATAAATTTATTCATTACTGATAAGCATTTCAACCCTTCTATTTTTAGCACGACCTTCTTTTGTTTTATTGTCTGCTAATGGTACAGAAGAGCCATATCCCTCTGCAGTTACACGTTTTTCGTCTACTCCTTTTTTAGTAAAGTAAGCTTTAACAGCTTCTGCTCTTGCTTTGGAAAGTTTCAGGTTTTCTTTTTCAACACCAACATTGTCGGTATGACCTTTAATAGAAAGTTTGAATGTTAAATCGTCTTTCAATACTTGAGCAAATTTATCAAGTGATGGCAAAGATGTCTTTAGGATAACAGATTTTCCGGTTTCAAATTGCAGGTTATCAAATGCTTGTTTGATGATTTTTTTAACCTCTTCTTTGATTTCAGGACAACCTTTCAGCGCAGCAATACCGGGAACTTTAGGACAGTTGTCATCTTTGTCAAGTATGCTGTCTCCGTCAGTATCAGGCCAAGGACAACCTTTATTTTCCTTAGGACCGGCTACGTCAGCACAGGAATCATCTTTGTCGGGAGTACCGTCACCGTCTTTGTCAGGACAACCGCCAAACTCAGCCAAACCGGCTTCTGTAGGACATTTGTCTTCACTGTCGATGATTTTGTCGCCGTCTGTATCCGGACAACCGCCAAACTCAGCAATACCGGCTACGTCAGGACATTTGTCTTCGTTGTCGATGATTTTGTCACCGTCTTTGTCAGGGCAACCGCCAAATTCAGCCAAACCGGCTACATCAGGACATTTGTCTTCGCCATCAATGATTTTGTCACCGTCATTATCCGGACAACCTTTGAATTCAGCCAAACCGGCTACATCAGGACATTTGTCTTCGCCATCGATAATTTTATCACCGTCTTTGTCAGGGCAACCGTTAAATTCAGCCAAACCTGCATCACTTGGACATTTGTCAGTCTTGTCATCAATGCCGTCTCCGTCTTTATCAGGACAGCCTTTTGTAGCCCAAGTGCCTTTGTCTTTTTTACAAAGATCCTCTTTGTTAGATACATGGTCTCTATCTTTATCTTTCAATCTTCTGTAAATTGGGATATTCAAAGCCATATAAACATTGGCATCGTAGATTGTTTTCTTTCCAAGCAACGGCGTAATATCGGAGGTACCCACAACAAGCGGGCCCAGTCGTAGACCGGTTCCAAAATGGAAATTACCATGAGAATTCATAGAAATAGGCAAATAAACGCCAAACCATTTGTGCTCATAACGTGGAGTAAGACTGAAGTCTGATATCGCTCTGGTTTTTTCAGCATTTCTTACATAGCCGGGCGCAATAGAAGCAGTTACATTTACATAAAGTCCTTTCCAAACATTGTAATCCGCATAGAGATTAAATCTGGTAGGCAATGCCATGTTGTACTTTTTGTTTTTTGTAGTACTTGTAGTAAATAATGTATTCAGGGTATCGTTAAATCCTTGAAGACCTGTTGAGTCAAAGTTTTCAAATGAAGTAGTGAAATATCTTTCCAGTACAACATCATTAACATTTGCATAGAAGTTCGCATCAAAACCTCTTGCGCGGTCAAAACGGACAAACCCTAAATCAGTAACGCCTAAACCTAATTTTAGCATATACTGATTTTTGGTTGGGTTTACATGTTCGGCATCACCGTTCATTTCATATTTGTGGTCGGCATGTTTTGGTCGGAATTCATAAACCGCTCCGAAGTCGAAACCTATACCATATCTGTCTTTATTAAAGACTTCGCCCTGACTGTTTGGAATGTTGGAGAACGTTTCGGAATAACCGAAGTTGATATCCGTATCCTTGATCGATAGTGTAGAATCTGAAGTGAAGCGAATATCTGCATTATTTGAATAGAAATACGCAGAAGCTAAGCCTTGAGTGAGTTTAACAGTTCCGGCTGCTTTCAGATAATGAGTGCCTGTATTGATGATATCACGGCCATAGCTGATGCCATAATCTGCCCAAACAGCTGCCTGAATAGAGAGGTTTTTATTTTGTATATCAATATTATACAGGTCGGTAAGTTGCTGTTCATTATATGCCTGTCTTGCAGTTCTTTCATCTACACCATTTACGTTGGCACTTTGTCTTACCCGCATGTTAAAACCAACCGCATGTTGAGTCTTTTTGCCAAAAGTAAAAATAAAGGAAGGCAATAAGCCAATTTCCATGTTTTGATAAACTGATTTCTTCTTACCGTTCAAGCGCTCAATTACATAATTATCATTGAAATTTGGGTCATTGAATGCGCTGTCTCTCTCACTGAAAAGTGCAGAACCTTTTATGCCCAAGTAATTGTTACTTGCCGTTAGACCGAAATTAAATACGTTCATGTGGAACCTGTAGCGGCTGTCCACAATCTCGGCAGGATTAAAATTAAGAGAATAAACGCCGGAATAATTGTCGGAATGAAATCCAATATTATTCTGCGCACTTAATCCCGAAATTCCAACGTAGGCCACAGCCAAAAATAGAAATTTCTTCATGAAAAAAGTTTTAATTTATTGCAGTTAATAGAATGATTTAAAGCTAAAATCAGTTAAAGGCTTAATAATAATCTGGTTACAGATTTATTATTCTTCATAGAATGCAAATATACCTGATAATATTGCCAAAACGATAGCCTATTCAAAGTTTTTATGTCAAAGTTATTAAAGATTTATTTTTAGGGGGACTGAAATTATTTTATAAATTATATTTATAACATGTTCTTTATCCTCTAATATTATCATGTTTTTTTATTTTCGATTGGCAATTGTGAAAACTTGGGAATATATTTGCAAGCTTAACACATGATTTATTAAACCCATTTTCGAGCTTATGTTAGTTAAAGCCTTTGCCAGTGCCGTCTACGGCATCGACGCACAAACTGTGACAATTGAAGTGGACAGCGGGGGTCCGGTAGGGCCCAACGGAAAACCAGGTTATTCATTAGTCGGCCTTCCCGATAATGCCGTAAAAGAAGGTTATTGGCGTATCGAAAGTGCCTTAAAATCTGTCGGATTTAGAATTCCCCGTTTACGTATTGTCATAAATATGGCCCCTGCCGACCTTAAAAAAGAAGGGTCGAATTACGACTTGCCTTTGGCCATGGGAATTCTGGCTGCTACAGATCAGATAAAGCCGGAAGCGCTTTCTGAATATATCATCATGGGTGAGCTTTCACTCGATGGAACACTGCGCCCAATAAAAGGTGCGCTGCCAATTGCCATTCAAGCAAGAAAAGAAAAATTTAAGGGTTTTATCCTACCAAAAACCAATGCCCGTGAAGCTGCAATTGTAAACGAACTGGATGTTTACGGTGTGGATAATATCTCAGAAGTCATTGGTTTTTTTAACGGCACTCAAGAGTTGAAAACTACTGTGGTAGATACAAGGGAAGAGTTTGCCTATAATCAGCACCACCTTTCAGTCGATTTTTCAGATGTTAAAGGACAGGAAAGTGTAAAGAAGGCTTTGGAAATTGCAGCTGCAGGCGGACACAATGTTATCCTAATCGGACCTCCGGGTGCAGGTAAAACCATGCTTGCAAAACGTATGGCCACAATTTTACCGCCGCTTTCGCTGAAGGAAGCTTTGGAAACAACAAAAATTCATTCTGTAGTTGGACTTTTACCAGAGTTGGCCTCACTTGTTTCCGAAAGGCCTTTCCGCTCGCCTCATCATACTATTAGTGATGTAGCACTTGTCGGTGGGGGCGTTCAACCTAAACCCGGTGAGATTTCTTTGGCACACAATGGCGTGCTTTTCCTGGATGAGCTGCCTGAATTTAAACGGACGGTATTAGAGGTGTTGAGGCAGCCTATGGAATCGAGAAATATGATTATTTCCCGCTCTCGATTTACAGTGGAATATCCTGCTAATTTTATGTTGGTGGCCTCTATGAATCCTTGCCCTTGCGGTTATTATACGCATCCGGAAAAAGAATGTGTCTGCCCTCCTGTAACAGTTCAAAAATATCTTAATAAAATATCCGGCCCACTAATGGATCGAATTGACCTGCATGTTGAAGTAGAACCTGTAAGTTTTGATACTATGTCTTCTGAAGATCTTCCTGTTGAAAGCAGTGAGCAGGTTCGGGATAGGGTAATTAAAGCCAGAATGCTGCAATTGGAGCGATTTAAGGATTATCCTGAAATTTATAGCAATGCCCAGATGACTACTAAACTCATTCAGGAATACTGTCAGTTGGATAAATTGGGTACGGCTCTACTGAAAAGAGCTATGACCTTTCATCAGCTTTCGGCCAGAGCTTACGACCGAATACTAAAAGTTGCCCGTACAATTGCCGATTTGGACTACTCGGAAAAAATACAGACGGAACATATTGCCTTGGCTGTTCAATTCAGAAATTTGGACAAGGAAAATTGGGTACAGTAAGTTGATAATTATCTGAATCTGATTCGACAGGTATATAAATCCATAACAGATACAGCATAGTTGAGATACCCTGAAATTACCTTTGTTTGCGGGTCATAATTTAATTGACTGATCCAGTATTTCAACCCCTCTGTTTTGATAGGGTTCACAAAATTAACAGCTATAGTTTTGGAGAAATCTCTGCCTTCGACAGTTACAATCTGTTGTTTTTGAGCAGGCCCAAATTTTGATGCATTTTCAGCTGATGTTTTTAAGCCTTCTTCAAGGAACTGATTCATAACCAGGTGTTCAATATCAATAACGAAGGCTGAGGCTTCATTAAAAGCAAAGGGAATACAGATATTGCCCGTCATTGGATTCGTACTCCATTTTTTCAATCGGTTGCTGCCTTCATGCAAAAGGCCTAAATACCACTCTTTTTCTGTAGAAAAATTGCTGTCATTTGTTTTGAGCCACCAGATCCATTCGTATGGATGTATTTCGGGATGACAGCTGTGATTGCAATCCAAACAAAAAGTACCGTAAAGTCCAATACTTGGATTGTCATTTTCAAAATTGGGATGCCCCTGCAGCCCTCCGCCACCGGGTAGTGTAGGGAAAAACAGATAATTCAGCGGAGCTCTGAATTCCCTTTCCGGTGTCAGTTCGCAATGAAGTCTGTAATCCCGTATGTTGATTTGATTGGTATCCCTTACAAAGGGGGAAGATTTATAATTATGCTGTTTTTTTGATGTGACATCATAACGGCTGATTTTTCCCTGACGGTCATAGGCGTCAAATACCCGGTACAAATATTTTTTTAAGTGAAAATTCAGGTCATAATTTATATCATATTCAGTGAACTGTTCTTCGCCGCTTCTCGACTGTCTCACAACGGTACCCACAAATTTTTCTTTTTTCAATGACATTGCGCGCCAGTTGAACCCGCCGAAGGTATGAATGAACCAACCTAACAGGCCGAGTTTGTGATGCTGCTTTTTACGATCAATGATAGAATCTGAAAGCACGGGGATAACTAAATCTACAATCTGCTCATTAATTGTATCATTTTTTGAAATCTCATTGTTGGGCAAAAGCAGGTAGTTAAATACTGCAACCGTTTCTTTATAATTGGAAATCTGATAAGTCTGACCGTACAGGCTGAAGCTAAGACTGAGCATAGCAATGAATTGAGCGATTTTCATAGTTTAATGATTTTGTAAGACCCAATAATAGGTTTTTAAACCGTTTTTTTTTGATAAACTGCAAATAAAAATCCGTACAGTTTTTCTACTGCACGGATTTTATGAATCATTTTTAAAATATCAGGATTGGAATCAATTCTTGTTTCTGTAGCTGTGTATGAGTGTGCTTATTTCCAAATCCTTTTCCAAATCCGGCGCCAGATCGTAGAGTTTTTGGTAATCTTCTCCATTTTCGAGAAGCAGCATAAATTGCAGCATTCCTTCTTTGCGGTGACCTGATAAAATATTGAGTGCCACTTCACAGAAATCAAATAATACATCAGTGTTGTAACGACGGGCATCTGAAAGTGCTTCTATCGCAGTTTCAAAATCTTCTTCATCAATAAGAAATTCCAGATAACTGATCCAAGTGATAGTTTCTTCAGGAGAAATAACAATGGCTTTTTTAAAGAAGGAATAAGCCAGTTGGACTTCATCCAATTGATTGTAAACCTCAGCCAGTGCTATGCAATATTCCTCACTGTCTTTATTTTGATCGTATGCCTTTTCGAATGCTCTCTGAGCCAAACGCCAATTTTCTTCATTGGCATAAGTAACGCCCATTCTGTAGTGCAGACGCCCTTCAAGCGAATCAATTTTCATGGCATCGGCATAGAAACTGCGTGCTTTTTCATACTCACCGCTGTATTCATGACATTCACCCTCCCAAAGCAGCACCTCTGCATCAGTGTCAAATAGGTCTTTATAATCCTGAACATAGCGTTTTGCCAGTTCATAATTTTCAAGACGGAAAAGGCAGGCAATTACATCACGGTAAGCAAATTCGAAATCTTCATTGATTACTATAGAGTAGTCATAGGCTTCAAAAGCTTTCTCGTACAAACCAAGTTGCATATATGCATGGCCCAAATTGTACCAGGCCCAATAAGAATAAGGAGCACGGTCTATAATTTTTAAACTGACTTCAACACCCTCTTCGTAGGATTCTGTCAGTTCCATGCACATCCAAAGGCGGCTGTAAGCCATTTCATTGGACGGATTCTGTTCCAATACTTTAACTAAACTTTGAAAAGAAGATTCATAATCCTCCTGACTTTCAAAAATTGAAGCCTCTAAAAGGTAAATATCCTCTAAGTCATTACTGTCAGCATATAGCATTGCTGATTCAAGCATTTTAAGTGCAGCCTTATAATCTTCTGACTGATGCAGAATTTCTGCCTCAGTGAGAAATACATCAACATTGGTAGGCTCATATAATTTTGCAATATGCAGGGCAGCATTTGCATCATCAATTCTATCCTCCTCAAGCAAGAGCTGAGCTTTACGAATATGAAAAACAGCCGAAAAAGGGTAGTTTACCAAAGCATGTTCAATAGCCTGAAGTGCTTTAGGGTACTCATATTGGTCCTCGTAATAATCAATAAGATCCTGAAAAGCATCACTGTCCAAGAAAATGCTGCTACCTTTAGCCAGCATGCCTTCATATTGCAGAACTAAATCTTTTACATTTAGTCCTTCGGGATTATCGTTGTAATCGAACATTCAGGAAGGTTTGGTGAATAAGGTACGTGAATTGACAGTATATCAATAGTAAACTATAACATAACTGTACAGACACTTTAAATCTACATCAATATTTTCAAAAAAGCAAATTCTGCTCCGACTTTATTTTATTTCGCATTCTGCAAAGTTAGGCTTTTTATTCTTATCAAACGCAAAGCTTTCAAAAAAGGTTTCCGTAAGGATAACGGATTAACTTTTTCATAAGTCGGATAAAATAGCGGATTGGAATACTATTATTCAGCTTTTGATAAGCATAGATGAAATTATGTTTATTTTTGTCTTTTAAACCACATGCTGTCGATTTGTTGTAACATTAGGTTTAATTAATGACAGTTTTGGGTTGAAGATACTGCTTTCAATTAATGTTAAAAATATTAGAATACCTCAAGCCTTATTACGGACAGGCGATGTTGAACATTTTGTTCAATCTGTTGACGGCAATTTTCAGTATCATATCTATGGTACTGCTCAAACCTTTTTTGGATATACTTTTTGCTGCCGAACTTCCTCAAATGCCAGTACTCAATGGTGCTGCAATGATTGACCGACCTGTGATTCTATTCAATCGTTGGCTTATAGGTCATATCAATGAATATGGACACAGTGCTGCGCTTTTATGGGTTTGCGGAATTGTTGTAGCCTGCTTTTTCTTTAAAAATTTCTTCAGATACCTGTCACTTTATGTCATGGCCCCTGTTAGAAATGGTATTGAATATGATATTCGTAAAAAGGTTTTCGATAAATTGATACAATTGCCACTTTCTTATTTTTCCAATGAGCGGAAAGGAGACCTAATGTCAAGGCTCAGCAGCGATGTAGGTGAAATTCAGTGGAGTATTCTGCGTTCACTCGAAACGCTCGTTCGTTCGCCAATTACATTATTGGGTTCTTTGGCCGTTATGATTTATATCAGTCCTTCATTTACCCTGTTTTCATTTGGTCTCTTTCTGTTTGTCGGTTTAGGCATTGGCCGTTTAAGCAAAAGCCTCAGAAAGAAATCCGGGAAAGCACAAAATTCATTGGGAATGCTGCTCTCGCTGATAGATGAGTCAATTGGCGGATTGCGTGTCATTCAGGGATTTTCAGCAGAAAATTACCAGAAAGATAAGTTTGATCAGGAAAATAAAAACTATCTTAAATTAGGGAACTCTATTCAGCGTCGCCGAGAATTGGCCTCGCCTATGAGTGAGTTTTTGGGAATCTGTGTCATCGCAGCACTGTTATTATATGGTGGTCATCTGGTTTTTAATAAGCAATTTGAAGCATCCACCTTTGTCATGTTTATACTCATGTTTTACAATATTATAGATCCGGCAAAGACTTTTGCTTCTGCAATGTACGATATCCAAAAAGGTCGTGCAGCTGCTGAAAGGATTGGTCAGATCCTGAACAGCCCCGTAGAAATAAAAGAAAATGAAGATGCAATTCCTTTAATCCGTTTTGAAAAAGAAATTAGTGTTGAAGGACTTTGTTTTTCTTATGACGGTCAGCATGAGGTACTCAAAGACATCAGTTTTACCTTGAAAAAAGGCAAAAGTATAGCATTGGTTGGCGTGTCAGGATCCGGAAAGTCAACTATTGCTGATTTGTTGCCCCGTTTTTATGAACCCGTTTCCGGAAAGATACTGATTGATGGCGTAGATATCAAAAATTATAAATTGTCCGATCTCAGGGCTCAATTTGGCATCGTTACTCAGGACGCCATTCTTTTTAATGACAGTATATATAATAATATAGCGTTCGGATTTGCAGGTGCCACTCGGGAAGCAGTTGAGCAGGCAGCAAAAATTGCCAATGCACACGAATTTATTTTGCAGACCGAACATGGTTATGCAACCGAAATCGGTGACCGTGGCATGAAATTGAGCGGTGGTCAGCGACAAAGGCTTACAATGGCAAGAGCCATTTTACGAAACCCGCCCATTCTGTTAATGGACGAAGCCACTTCTGCACTTGATTCCGAATCAGAAAAAGCAGTACAGGAAGCACTTCAAAATCTATTGGAACAATGCAGTGCAATTCTTATAGCACATCGATTGTCCACCATTCAGAATGTTGATGAAATTATTGTACTGCAGGAAGGTCGCATCGTAGAACGCGGTACTCACACAGAACTGCTGAATAGGGGAGGAGTTTATAATAAATTGGTCGAACTGCAGAAATTATAACCAAATTCAGATTGGTCCAAGTAAAAAGCCGGTTTCAGATTGTTCTGATTCCGGCTTTTTATTTTATTGTATTGCTGCTATAAATTAGACCCTACTTTTTACAAATTCTATCAGAGCATCAATATTCATTGACTGCTGTTCACCTGTCTTCATATCTTTTACTGTAAGATTTCCAGATAATAACTCACTTTCACCCACAATTACAACCATCGGAAATTTTCGCTTATCAGCGTATTTCATTTGTTTCTGAAATTTGGCCGGTTCCGGATAAATATCAGTATTGATTCCGGCTGAGCGTGCCTTTTGCACCATTCTGAAAGCAAAATGTTGTGAAGCTTCATCAAAAGCCATAAAAAATAGTTGAGTTGTATTTTCAGGCACGGCATCAAAACGATTCAGTTCAAGAAGGACATCATAAATTCGGTCAGCGCCAAAAGAAACACCAACACCCGAATTTCCATCCCATCCGAATACGCCGGTAAGATTATCATAACGGCCGCCGCCTCCGATACTGCCCATTTTTACTGATTCCTGACCCGGAGCAGTACAATCTGTGACGACTTCAAAAATACATCCGGTGTAATAACTCAGTCCACGTGCCAATGTAAAATCAAGCTGCAGCTTATTTTGGAAACTGTAACTTTCTAAATAAGCCATCACAGTGTTAAGTTCTTCCAATCCTTTTTGGCCTACAGCATTGTTTTCTGAAAAGGCCGATTTAAGATCTTCCAGTTTCTCTGAAGAGACAATTTGTTTGATTTTTTCAAAACTTTCAGTTCCAATACCTCTTAGTTCCAATTCTTTCTGAACACCGGACCATCCGATTTTGTCCAATTTATCAATAGCAACTGTGATTTCTACAAATTTTTCAGGAAATCCGACTTCGGTGGCAAGTCCTTCCAATACTTTTCTGTTGTTCAGTCGAATGATTACATCGATATTTAATGCTTTAAAAGCTTCATCATAGATTTGAATCAGCTCTGCTTCATAAAGCAGAGAGTCTGATCCAATTACGTCCACATCACATTGAAAAAATTCTCTGTAACGTCCTCTTTGCGGTTTGTCGCCACGCCAGACTGGTTGTATCTGATATCGTTTGAATGGGAAAGCAATCTCATTGCGGTTCATTACCACATATCTTGCGAAAGGTACTGTTAGGTCATATCTTAAAGCCCTTTCAGTAATCTCCTTTACCAACTTCCCGGAAAGCAGAGTTTCAAAATCTGCCCTTGCTTTGTCCTGTTTTTCTGGACGGTCCAATCCGTTATTCAAAATTTTGAATAAAAGTTGATCACCCTCGTCACCATATTTGCCTGTTAGCGTCTCAAGAGCTTCCATTGCAGGGGTCTCAAGAGGCTGAAAGCCATATTTTATAAAAATAGTGCGCAGTTTATCAAAGATGTATTGGCGTTTAAATACTTCAGAT
Organism: Saprospira sp.; assembly: GCA_044349855.1. Classification (GTDB taxonomy): domain Bacteria; phylum Bacteroidota; class Bacteroidia; order Chitinophagales; family Saprospiraceae; genus Saprospira. The sequence continues at coordinate 1,934 of JBIKQC010000037.1, read as the reverse complement.
GGAGAAAAGTCTCTGGTACCTTGTATCAATTGTGGTTTCATATGTAAATTATTGTTTTTTAGATTTGATTTGTAAAATTACATCATAAAATAGATTCACACTATAAACTTTTGATTAAAATTGCTAAATTTGCTCCAAACAAAGACAGATGCATAAAAACCAAAATGCGGAAAGACTTGATAATCTTTTTAATGTATTTTCTGAAGAACAGAATAAAATTATTTTAGCTCTCGAGGCTGTAAAAAATGAAGGAGTATCTAATTATCCTGTCATAATCTGCTTCTATTCGGAAGCATATTACGAGTTGGGTATACCTTTGTTAAATAAAAGCGAATTAGCATTCAATATCAGTACTTTGGAAGAATTGTATGTAAAAAATATTGTAGATATAGAAAAAGTTAATAACTTTAAAGCTCTTTACAATCACAAATTGAATCATGTTTGCGTTTTGTCTGTACTTGAAAATAATGCAGAATTTGTTTTTATTCCATTAAGTTCAAATTTTGAATTTTAAGAAAGTCTTTCTTTTTACAGTGTATTTATTTATTCTAATATTCTAGGAATCAGATTTTTTGATATTTATTTTTGGGCTTTAATCAACTTTAGTGGCCAAACTTTTTGTAAAAGATGTTAATTATTTTAACATCAAAACAACATGTAATAATAATGCGACGTTATTCATCAGGATGAGATGAAGTTATCTTATGTAATAATGACAGTTTTTTTTAACAGATACTTACCAATATTTTATGTATTTCCTCCAATTATTTTGTCGTTCTGAAAAAAATGTTAAGTTTATGGGTGGATTTAGACATTACATTAGTCTAACGATCAACTTTGCAATCATATTGGCTGCATTGTTCTTCAACAGTCAAACGGCGAAAGCTACACACGCTATGGGTGCTGACTTAGCTTGGGAATGTATAGGTCCAAACCAATACAGATTCACTTTAAAGTTATACCGTGACTGTAATGGTGTTAACCTAAATAATTCGCAGACTCTAAACATCAGCAGATGTGGAAGCTCTCAGAATTTGACGTTGACTCGAATAGCCCCACCAATTGACATTACACCATTGTGTGCTTCAGAGCCCCGTCGTTGCGGAGGTGGTTCAGGACAATTTGGTGTAGAGGAATGGATATACCGAGGCACAGTCACCTTTCCTGCCGGATGTAACAATATCAGGGTATCTTACACGCTATGTTGTAGGAACAATGCTATTACGACACTCTCGGATCCATTGAATGAGAATATTTATGTTGAAGGTACCTTAAACAATACCTTGGCCCAATGTGACAATTCGCCTCAATTTTTAAATAGACCCACTGCATTTTTGTGCCGTGGGCAACAGACGTTTTATAACCATGGCGGTTTTGATCCTGATGGCGACTCCTTGGTTTATTCCTTAGTAAATTGTGAAGAGCGCTTGAATGACGCTGTCGAGTATCTTCCGGGATTTAATGGAACAAATCCATTGACAACAGCTTCAGGGGTTACATTAAATGCACAAACAGGGGCTATTTCTTTTACCCCTTCTACAATTCAAGTTGGTGTACTCTGTGTTTTGGTAAGAGAGTTCCGAAACGGATTATTTATAGGTGAAACAGTACGTGATATTCAATTTACAGTAATCGAATGCAATAATCTACTGCCCTTGGCATCTGGAATTGATCAATTTGGTTCTTCAGTAGTAAACTTTACAATAAATTCCTGTTTTGGGCAACAACTCTGTTTTGACATTATAGGCTATGACCTTAATGCGGCTGATACAGTTTCAATTTCATGGAATGGTGCAATACCGGGCGCCTCATTTGTTACGTCACCAATTTCTAATGACAGTATTCGTGGCCGTTTTTGCTGGAATCCACGTATTCAGGATGTAGGATCACATGTATTTACAGTTACTGTTAGAGATAATTCCTGCCCTTTGTTG
>JBIKQC010000036.1:0-16685 GCA_044349855.1 Saprospira sp. | reverse complement strand
CCAACAGAACACGAATGGGAATATGCCGCACGTGGTGGACATGAATTGGCTCCTTATCCTTGGGGTGGTTATTACGTAAGAAATGCCAAAGGTTGTTTGTTGGCCAATTTCAAACCTGGTCGCGGTGATTATCCTGCAGATGGCGGTCTTTACACTGTAAGAGTCGATGGGTATTTCGCTAATGATTATGGTCTTTACTGTATGTCAGGTAATGTAGCAGAATGGACATCTTCAGCCTGGTATGAAAATGCATATGCTTTTATTCACGACTTACAACCGGATATTCGTTTCGATGCTGAAGAGGAAGATCCTACATCTTGGAAACGTAAAGTAATTCGTGGCGGTTCATGGAAAGATATTTCTTTCTTCATTCAAACGGGCACTCGTCACTGGGAATTCCAAGATACAACTAAATCTTACATCGGTTTCCGTTGTGTTCTTACTTTCTTGGGCCGTTCAATCAATGACTTCAAATAAGATCCTTTCCTGCGATTCAAATTGTTTTGTTATTACATTAGAAATTGGTAATACTATATTAAAAGATAGACGTATCACCCGGTGGTGATACGTCTATCTTTTAATGAAAATGATATCAATCAAGCTTTTTTTTTAAAGCATAAAAAATTGTAACCATTTTTTGAAATTGTATTATTCATATAGATTTTTGGAAAAATTGTTTTATTTTTACGCAAACAAAAGAATTAATCTTTAAACCTTTTATTTTTTTGCTAACCTTAAAAAAACTTTAGAGTCATGAGTTTTATTCATTCAAGTGGTTTTGCCTACGTTAAAAACCTAGTTATCGGTGTTGGTGCTGCAGTAGTACTTATTGGAGCTCTTTTCAAAATTATGAGCTGGCCGGGCGCTAATGAAGCATTGATGGCTGGTCTGTTTACTGAGGCCGGACTGTTCTTAATGTTGGGTTTGCTCCCGCCACACAAAGATTACTATTGGGAAAAATTGTATCCGGGTTTGGATCAGCACGGTGGAGAAGTTGCCGGTGCAAGTGGAAACAGTTTTGACTTCAACAACTTGACAAAATCCCTAGACGGTGTGGGAGCTTCAATTGGTAAAATCAAATTGGATACTACCGGTTTGGAGAGCCAACAGGAGAAAATGGTTGCCGAATTACAAACTATGGCAAAATCAATGTCGTCATTGAAAGCTTTACAAGAAGCTGATTTCAGTGAAATCAAAACACTTACTCAGGGTGCAGGTAAATTTGCTGCAGCTTTGAATGAGGCAGTTTCAAGTATCAGCGAGTCTTTGAATGACACAAAAGTTTACAAAGAAAATCTACAGCAGGTTAACGTAAACCTTCAAAAAATGAATGGTGTATATGGTAACGTTCTTGCAGCAATGGGCCAGAAATAAACCATTTCAGCTTTTGCATGTTCCCTCTGACAGTTTATTTCCAATGTATTGACGTAATTGCATTAACGTAATGGCGAAAAACAAAGGACAGCAATCAAAGTAAAGATGGCTTGGGAGCGTAAAATTATTTTGTAAACAATTCAAATTATTAACAACTATGTCAATTCCAAAGGAGCCGCGGCAGTTGATGATCAACTTGATGTACTTGGTACTTACGGCGATGCTTGCATTGAACGTATCTGCCGAAATCATCAATGCCTTCTTTATGCTCGATAAAGGTATTAAGCATACCAACGAAATTGTTGATCTCGGTGTAGAGGCGACAATTAAACAAATGAAAGGTACATTGGAGTCAAAGCCTAATTTGAAACCAATTGCTGAGGCAGCTGAGGCTGTACCTGCCAAAATCAAAACAATGCTTGAAATGGTTAACAAGCTTCGCGTTGATATCACTGAGCAATCAGGCGGTCTTAACACTCTAGCTGACCACAAAGCAAAATGGGAAGGTTATGGCTATAAAAAATTCACTATTACTACGGAGAAAAAACTTGATGGTAAACCGGTCGGTTACAAAGACAAAGATGTTACACACCGTATCTTTGTTGATGAAGGCCGTGGTGAAGCACTGAAAAAACAAATCGCTGTTACACGTAAAGAATTACTTGCTGTAGTTGACGATCTTGTAGCTAAATTAGAGAAAGAACCTATTAAAGGTGTTCAACTTGATAAAAAGGCTATTGAGGAACTAAAAAAAGATTTAGTACTTGAAGAACCGGATGATAAAGTATGGCAAGAAGCAGGTAAAAAAGATTGGGCCAACTATGTGTTCGCTTATATGCCTGTAGCTTCATGTTATCCATTGCTTCGTAAATTTGAAAATGATGCAAAGAATGCAGCATCTCAAATTGTGAACTTCCTTGCAGCTAACATGGGGAATAAAGTTTTGGTTTATGACAAATTTGACGTTTTCTCTCAGTCCAAAAAAGGTTATATCCTTCTTGGTGAAACTTATGAGGCAGAAATCGCATTGGGTGCATATTCCAGTCAGGCTAAATTCTCTGTGAACGTAAATGGTTCAAACCTTGCAATTGACGGAGCAAAAGCTAAATACTCTGCCAGACCTTCTTCTGTAGGAACTCAGCGCTATTCTGCTACTATCAATGTTACAAACCCACAGACGGGTGAAATAGAAACAGTGAAAAAAGATTTTGAATATGAAGTTGGTGTTCCTTCAATCACTGTTGCAGCGGACAAAATGAACGTATTCTATATCGGTGTTGACAACCCTATTTCTGTATCAGCAGCAGGTATGAATTCAGCAGATGTTTCTGTTACTATCTCTGGTGCAGGTGGAGGAACTATCTCCGGTTCCGGTAGCAAATACATGGTGAAAGCTACATCGCAAACGGCAAAAGATCAGTACTGTAATATTGTTGTAACCAACAAGAAAACAGGTAAATCTATGGGTAGCTATCCATTCCGTGTTAAACGTATTCCTGACCCGCAAGCCCGTTTGACCAACAACAAAACAGACGGTGCTATCAGTAACGGTGAAATGAGAGCTATGACCGGTTTGATGGCAGTACTTGATAACTTCGACTTTGATGCACGTTGCGAAATCCAAGGTTTCACTCTTTGGTTTACTGCACCACGTCAAGACCCTGTTTCAACAACTGTTGCAGGTGGTAAATTCGACGCTAAAGCTATGCAAATGGTTGCCGCAGCTAAACCGGGTGCAAGTTACCAGTTTGTTGACGTCAAAGGCCGTTGCCCAGGTGACACAGCTGGACGTAAACTAAACGGTTTGGCCTTCCAGGTTAAATAAAGTTTACCTACTTTGAAATATTTTGTATAGTTGATAAAATAAAAGTTGGTTGTTCATCGTTCAATAGCGAGACAACCAACTTTCATTTAGATAAGGAACACTAAGAAAGATAAATCAATTATGTTCCCATATTCCATAATTGTTTAAATATCAAAAGAGATGAGTGCTACATCCAAAATTTTAAAAATTCTCGCTTTTTTCTGCCTGACAATTCTACCATTTACCGGAGTATTCGCTCAGGTTGAAGATCCTGAGGAGGATCCAAATGTTACTGAGTCAGGTAAACCTAGAGATACCATTCCACGTGATGATATTTATGACCGATATATGACAGCCGAAAAGTTAACTTTGGCTTATGATCATCTTCATGAAAAAGATGTTATGTGGGAAAAACGTATTTGGCGTTTGATCGATACTCGAGAGAAAAGAAATCATCATTTTGCTTACGAGAAAAAACCATTTATACGTATACTTCTTGATGCAGCTAAGAAAGGTGATATTCAGGCATTTAGTGTAATTGATGATGAATTCACAACTGCTTTGACTCAAGAGGAAATGCAGCAATTGGGTAGCTCTGTAGATACAGTTATCACATTCGATCCTGAAACTTTTCAGGAAATCGTAACAGTTGTTGTTAATGAACTTAATCCTAACGATGTCAAACAATATCGTCTTAAAGAAGTTTATTTCTTTGACGAAGAAAGATCTGACCTGGGTGTACGTATTTTAGGTATAGCTCCAATAGTAAATCGTTATGATGACAATGGAAATTTCTTGAATTCGGGTCCAATGTTTTGGACTTACTATCCTGATATGCGACGGATTTTGGCTAAAACACCATATTTTAATGAAAGTAATGATGTTAACCATATGAGTTGGGAAGATGTGTTCGAAGCACGAATTTTTTCTAGCTATATTATAAAAGAATCAAATGTTTATGATCGTCGTATTCAAGACTACAAATCAGGCATTGACGTCTTATACGAATCCGATAAAATCAAAGATGGTATCTTTCACTTTGAGCATGACCTTTGGGACTATTAGAAATTGACAAAAATTACATCCTATATAAGAGTGGGGTACTTCGAAAGGAGTACCCCATTTTTTGTTTTAGGCAAGACTCGCAGAATCTTATTTAGTAAAACTTCTATGAGCGAATTAAAATATATTACTCCAAAATAATACTAACAGAACAATAACCTCGTTATTGAAGAAATTCCATAGCCTATCTATCGAATATTACATTTTTTAACCCATAATCTAGCAGCGATGGCTATTTCATAAAATTGTTAACTAGAACCCCGAAGGGCTTCACGAAGTGGATAGAATTTCTAAAGACGGATCTGGGTTTAAGTTAATTCCACCACCTATTTGATGGAAAAAATGCAATTGTTTCACATTAAATCTGTTGCCATGAAAAAAATAATATTCGGAATTATTCTGATTGTAAACTCAATATTTATTGGGAAAACTCAGGATTTAACAGCAAGTAATTCCCCTACTGTAATTGATGGTATTTATACTAAAAGTGAAAGACAACCTTTGCTGAATGAACCATATCTTAATGAAAGAGATGTACTTTGGGAAAAAAGAATTTGGCGTGAACTGGACTTGAGAGAGAAAATGAATCATCATTTTTCTAATCAAAAAGAACCTTTGGCTTTGATTCTCTTAAATCATGCAAAAAGTGGCAGTTTGACAGTTTACAGTAATATAGATGACGCATTTACCACTGCACTAAGTGTATCGGAATTAAACTGTATGACAACTAAATACGATTCAGTAATAGTTTATGATCCTGATAATTACTCGGAAAATGTTGTAGTCGTTAAGGAGGAATTTAATCCGCAACATGTAATTCGCTACAGAATAAAAGAAGTGTGGTATTTTGATTCTAAACTTTCTCGCATGAATGTGAGGATTTTAGGCATAGCGCCAATTGTAGCAAGATTTGACGACAATGGCAAATATATAGGTGAAACTCCTTTATTCTGGGTTTTCTATCCCAAGGCCAGAGAAATATTAACTGATTACAAGGTATTCAACGCGCACAATGAAGCTGCACAAATGAATTGGGATGACATCTTTCAAATCCGATATTTCTCGAGTTATATAGTGAAAGAAAATAATGTATATGACAGACGCATCAAGGACTATAAAGTGGGGGTTGATGTTCTATATGAAGCTGAAGCAATACAAACTTCCATGTTCAATTATGAGCAGGATATTTGGGAAAAATAAAAAAGCCGTCCAAAGGAAATCTGGAAGGCTCTTGTATTATTCTCATGTCTAATGTATGCTTAAGACATGTTATCAAATAACAGACTCTATAAAATAATTATGGATCTAACTTTTTTATCAGTTGGCGTTATCTGATAGAAATTTTAATCTGACAAGTTCAATCTCTTCTGCCGTAATATCTGAACCTTTTAATTCTTTATAGGCTGAATCGACTGAATCTGTATCTGCATTCATAAAGTAGTCCTCAATTTCTTCCCTCACTGCTTCATCAACTTCTTCTTCAATAAAATAGTCAATGTTAAGTTTGGTACCCGAACTAATGATCATGTAAAGTTCATGCATCAATTCATCCATAGTCATGCCCTGAGCTTCAGCAATATCTTCAAAAGGTATTTTTTTATCAATATTTTGAATGATAGATACCTTAGCTTTAGATTTATTAGCAACCGATTTTATTACAAAATCTACCGGTCTTTCAATTTCATTATCTTTTACATAAGTGCTTATGGCAGATATAAATTCGGGACCGTACCTTTTGGCTTTTCCCTCACTTACACCTGAAATAGTTTTCATCTCATCAATATTGAGCGGATAGCGTGTGGCCATTTCTTCTAAAGATGGATCTTGGAAAACAACAAAAGGCGGCACATTTTTCTTGTGTGCGACTCTTTTGCGCAGGTCTTTAAGAATACTGAACAGTACAGGGTCAAGTGCCGACGTAGAAATACTTTGCATTTCATCATCATGCAGTTCCTCCACAAAATTGTGGTTCAGTGAAATACTGAAAGGTTCCGGATTTGTAATAAATTGCTTGCCTAAATTTGTAAGTTTTAAAATACCGTATTCCTCAATATCTTTATAGATGTAATTATAAAGCAGAGCCTGACGTATGACCGAATTCCAAAAATGCTCATCTTTTTCCTTTCCCTCACCAAAAAGCGACAATTTATCGTATTTAAAGTTAAGAATGGTCTGTGTTTTATTGCCAAGTAAAACATCTTCTACCTCTTTCATCATTGATCGCTCATTAAGCTGATCGACAACTTCAAGCGCCAATTGCAGCTCTTCCTGAACATCAATAATCTGTCTGGGATAACGACAGTTATCACACATTTTCTGAACAGAGCATTCCTGAGGCGTATAGTCTTCGCCGAAATAATGAAGTAAAAAATGACGACGGCAGGCAGTTGTTTCCGCATATGCAACCATCTCTGATAAGAGCTGAGCGCCCATTTCTCTTTCAGAAACAGGTTTATCCCTGAGGAATTTCTCCAGTTTCTGAATATCTTTATGAGAATAATAGGCTATACAATGACCCTCCAACCCATCGCGGCCGGCACGACCGGTTTCCTGATAGTAATTTTCAATGCTTTTGGGAATATCGTAATGTATAACAAATCGAACATCTGGCTTGTCAATTCCCATGCCGAAGGCAATAGTGGCAACAATAACGTGAATGCGTTCCATTAGAAAATCATCCTGTGTATCACTTCGGACTTTGGCATCCAAACCGGCATGATATGGCGCTGATTTAATACCGTTTACTACCAAAAGTTTTGCAATATCTTCAGTAGTTTTACGGTTTTGCACATATATGATACCCGATTTATTCGGCATATTTTTGATGAACTGAACAATATTCTTCAGAACATCTTCTTTTTTGCCCTTAGGCCTGACTTCATAAAACAGATTATCCCGATTGAAAGACGAAACATATTCATTCGGAGTATACAGACGCAAAGTCTTTACAATATCCAGCCTAACTTTTGGTGTGGCAGTTGCCGTAAGTGCAATTAAAGGAATTTCCTTGTTCATGCTTTCTATCATCAATCTGATGCGGCGGTATTCCGGTCGGAAATCATGCCCCCATTCTGAAATACAATGAGCTTCGTCGATGGCAACAAATGAGACGTTTACATGATGTAAAAAATCGAGCGTTTCGACTTTAGTTAAAGTTTCTGGTGCTATAAATAGGAGTTTAGTCACCCCACTCATAATATCCTGTTTTACTTCTTTAGTTTGAGCTCTGGATAGAGAGGAATTCAAGAAATGTGCAGTTCTATCAGATTCGGAATAGGATCTGATAGAATCTACCTGATTTTTCATCAATGCAATGAGCGGTGAAATAATGATTGCTGTCCCCTCAAGTAAAAGTGCTGGAAGCTGGTAGCAAAGAGATTTGCCACCTCCTGTAGGCATAATAACAAAAGTGTCCTTGCCGTCTAAAACACTTTGAATAATTGCTTCCTGATTGCCTTTGAACTTATTGAATCCAAAAAATTTCTTGAGTGATTCCGGTAGAGTTGAATTCTCTGATGTCATATTAGATATGATAACTTATTTGCTTTTTTGATAGTATAACAATAGTCTGTAAAGTGAGGAGGTCAATGGTTGATGTTATCACAATAAAAATAAGAAATTTTTTATTGTATTTAAGTATATTTTACTTTATTTTTAATCAAAATGATTACCTTTCAGGCTTAGGTTTTACTCTAAATTATTTTAAAATGTATGATAGTAAGAATTGTAAAAATGACTTTTCAGCCGGAGAAAGTGGAGGAATTCCTTCATTTTTTTGAGCATTACAAAGACCAAATCAGAGATTTTCAGGGTTGCAGTTATCTTCAGGTACTCAAGGATGTAAATAATCCTCATGTGATCTTTTCATATAGTCATTGGAATGAGGGATTTGATTTGGAAAACTATAGGAATTCGGAACTGTTCCAAAAAATATGGCCCAAAACAAAGGAAATGTTCTTATCTGCTCCTGAAGCCTGGTCAACAATGATATTGCACGACTTGCCTTAATCCATCTATAAAAATACACAAAAAAGTAATAAAATACAATTCTATTAGAATTTAAAGGCAAAAAATAGGCTTTTTGCCTAAAATTCAATCCTTCAGATATATGTCGAACCTTAGAATAACTGCACCGGGGAAAACAAAGCTTGATGGTTTGGTTCAACTTAATGGATCAAAAAGTATCAGCAACAGATTGCTTATAATTCGCGCAATTAGTGGAATGGAATTAGAAATTAATAATCTGTCAACTGCTGATGATACCCGAACCATGGTCAGACTTTTGAAAAACCAGAATGAACTTATTTTGGATACAGGGGATGCGGGCACAACTTATCGTTTCCTTACGGCATATCTCGCCTTGAAGAGCGGCAAGCATTTTCTGACAGGATCAAAAAGAATGATGGAAAGGCCTATCGCCGGTTTAGTTTCTGCGCTAAGAAATTTAGGTGCAAATATTAGCTATTTAGGAAAGGAAGGTTACCCTCCACTTTCCATAAATACCCCCCAATTTCATCATATAAAAAGACCGGAACTGACAATTCCTTCCGACATAAGCAGTCAGTATATTTCGGCGCTTTTGCTAATTGCACCCTATCTTGAAAAAGGACTTCAGCTCAATCTTGAGGGGGAACCTGTTTCTGAGCCTTATATTGACATGACACTAGCCCTGATGTCGGAATTTGGTGCGGATATTAATAAACAGTTTAACCAACTGACGATTGCGCCCGGAAAATATATTAATAAAAAAATATCGGTGGAATCCGACTGGTCAGCAGCTTCCTATTTTTATGCTATTGCTGCTCTTTTTGACGGACCGGTAAACCTGAAATTGAAAACACTACAGTTACACTCACTTCAAGGAGACTCTATCATCAGCAAAATTATGAGGCCTTTTGGTATTGAGACCATATTTGATGATAATGGTGAAATCGAAATTAAAAAAGAAAAGACCATAATTCCGGAACGATTCGATTATGATTTTACCAATTGCCCCGATTTGGCGCAAACCCTTGCCGTAATTGTAGCTGCACTGGATATTCCATCAAAATTGACAGGATTGAAAACACTGCTTTTTAAGGAAACAGACAGGATATCTGCATTAAAAACAGAATTAGAAAAATTTAATACCCAAGTTGTCGCATCTGAAAATAGTCTTGAAATAATTAAAGGCATCGATAAAAATCTGGACACTAAAACACTGCATACTGTAAGTACTTATGATGACCACCGCATGGCAATGGCATTTGCTCCTCTGACGCTTATATATGGAAATTTAAAAATGGAAAACAAGGAGGTGGTGGCTAAATCCTACCCTGAATTTTGGGATGATCTGGTAAAATTGGGTTTTGTCGTAAAGTAAGTACTCTTTTTTTTTGGCAATAGCTCTAATGATAATAAAAAAGCCCCAATCTTATTGACGGGGCTTTTATGAAATATCTTTAGTAATATTATAAATTGCTTTGTTTTAAGGCATTAGCGGCCTGCAGATCTTCAATGAATTTTTTAACAGCTTTAGATGTCATTGATTTAGGACGCTCAAGCGGCATGCCCAATGCACGAGACCAAATACCTGCAGCCAGAACACCCAAAGCACGTGACACACCAAACAATACTGTGTAGTAGCTGAATTCGTTCATGCCGTAGTGCATAAGTAATGCACCTGAGTGAGCATCTACATTTGGCCAAGGGTTTTTAACTTTGCCCAAATCCTGAAGAATTGGTGGAACGATTGTGAAGAGTCTCCAAACGATATTAACGATCGGATCTTCTTTGATATATTCTTCAGCAAAATGGCGTTGTGCGATATAACGTGGATCAGGTTGACGCAATACAGCATGACCATAACCGGGAATTACTTTTCCTTCTTCCAAAGTTCTGTGAATAAAATCAGACAATTCATCGTTAGTTGGCGTATTGGTACCCAACTCTTCGATCATATCCAAAATCCATTTAATAACTTCCTGATTAGCCAAACCGTGAAGCGGGCCAGCCAATGCATTAATGCCTCCGGAAAGGCTGTAGTATGGATCGCTCAAAGTAGATCCTACAAGGTGAGCAGTGTGTGCTGAAGCATTTCCGCCCTCGTGATCTGCATGAATTGTCAAATACAGACGCATCAAAGTTTTGAACATCGGGTCATCGGAATTGCCAAGCATGTGTGCATAGTTTCCACCCCAATCGAGGTTTGGATCCGGAGCTATATGTTTACTGTCGTGGAAAGAACGGCGATAAATATAAGCAGCAATTCTAGGCAACTTGGCAATGAGGTTCATACTGTCCTCATAATAAGCATCCCAATATTCATCCTTGCCCATACCCTCATCATATTTTTTAGCAAAGATAGAATCAGTCTGCATTGCTAAAATAGCCATACTGAACTGAGTCATTGGATGAGTATTTTTGGGTAAAGACTCCAACATATCAAAAACATGCTTAGGAACTTCAGAGCGTAGTTTCCACTGATCGGAAAGCCAATATGCTTCTTCATTTGTGGGAATATCACCGGTCAACATCAGCCAAAACAGACCTTCAGGCATTGGTTCTCTGCCGTTTGGTACTCTTGGAAGCTGAGCTCTCAATTGATTGATGGAATAACCGCGAAAACGTATACCATCGTTGGCATCCAATTCAGATGTTTCCCAAATCATGCATTTGATGTCGCGCATACCTTTAAATGCCTGATCGATTGTTACATCGCAAAGTTTAACATGCCCGTGGTTTTTGAGCAATTCTTTATTTTCCTGGAATAGAGCTGCCGCTTTTTCGGCAAACTTCTGCTTTAAGATATCCATTGAAGTCTTTATGAGAGTTTAATTATTTAATAAGTATTTTCATTTGTTCGATGAGTAAAAATAGGCATTTTGTAGAATTTAAAAATGATTTTCGGCAAAAACAGAAAATTTATTTTAACAAAGCAGCCGTCATTAAAATTAAAAGCCCATTTTGAGCAATCTCAGCAAATATTCACCATAGCCGCTTTTCTTATATTTCTCACCCAAATATTCTAACTGTGCAGCATCGATGAAGCGCATTTGGTAGGCAATTTCTTCAATACATCCAATTTTTAGACCCTGACGGAGTTCAATAACCTCTATAAATTGGGCAGCCTGCATAAGTGAGGCTATAGTACCTGTGTCGAGCCATGCTACGCCGCGACCCATGTTCATTACTTTTAGATTTTTTCTTTTCAGATATTCCAAATTCACATCAGTTATTTCCAATTCACCTCTTGGACTGGGCTTGAGATTTTTTGAAATTTCTACCACAGAATTATCGTAGAAATAAATACCCGGAACAGCATAGTTTGATTTTGGTATTTGAGGTTTTTCTTCTATTGAAATAGCATTTCCTTCTGTATCGAAATCCACAACGCCATAACGTTCAGGGTCAGATACCGGATAAGCAAAAATAACACCTCCGTCAGCATTTTGCGAAGCTTGAAGTAATTGTTCATCCAATTTGCTTCCATAAAAAATATTATCACCTAAAATAAGTGCTACCTTATCATCTCCAATGAAATCCTCTCCCAAGATGAAAGCCTGTGCAATCCCTTCGGGATTAGGCTGCTCAATATAGCTGAATTTACAGCCAATATCAGACCCGTCTCCCAAGAGTTTTTTGAAATTGGGTAGGTCATATGGTGTTGAGATGATAAGAATTTCCCTTATTCCTGCAGACATAAGCGTAGATAAGGGATAGTATATCATTGGCTTGTCATATACCGGCATCAGCTGCTTGCTGACTGCTATGGTCAGGGGGTATAACCTGGTGCCCGAACCGCCGGCCAAGATAATTCCTTTCATGATTATTATAGATTGTTTGATTGTTATAAAATCTTTTAGTACGATTTCTGCAAGTTTAGGATAAAAATTATCGGAGAATGCTTAAAATTAACCATATTTACAGCATTCAAAAAAGAAAATCAATTTTTTTTAAAAAACATATTAACAAAGCTTTTGTTTAAATTGGTGCTGCTGCTGATTTCTTTTTGTTTTTATTGTTGACAAAATCCTATTGATGCGCTATTCCCGACAGGAAAGTTTGCTCCTCGCTTCATTGGCAGGCGCTAAATTTACACATATTATTGATTTTATGGTTTTGATGCCACTTGGGCCGCTACTAATGCGCAGCTTTGACATCAGTGCCCAACAGTTTGGTTATCTCGTAGCATCTTACACAATCAGTGCAGGTATAGCGGTGCTGATTTCGGCCTTTTTTATCGACAGACTACCGCGCCGATTATCACTTTTAGTAGTATATACCGGCTTTATATTGGGAACACTGGCCTGCGGATTATCCAATTCCTACGAATTGCTTATGGCTGCCCGTATGCTGACAGGAGTTTTTGGCGGTATGCTCAATGCGCTCATTCTGTCATCTGTTGGAGATACCTTTCCGCTCGAGAAAAGAGCCGGCGCAATGGGACTTGTGATGGGCGCCTTCTCGGCAGCAGCTGCATTTGGAGTGCCATTCGGAATTTACATGGCCTCTGTAGGAGATTGGAACTGGCCATTTTTAATGCTTGTCATTGTTACACTCCCGATCTGGTTTGGCTTGTACGCTTTTGTTCCAAATATTAAGAAACAGGAATACAAAACGGACTCCAATGCCTTGAAAACCGGTCCTTTTGAAGTGATTTTTCGCGTGTTGCGAAGTAAAAATCAGCTCAGTGCTTTGGGGATGAGCCTTTCATTGGTTTTGGGACAATTTATGCTGATACCCTATATCAGCCCATACATGGTGGGCAATATAGGTTTTTCACAAATGGATCTTGTTTATATTTATCTTTGCGGAGGGTTAGCCACCCTGGTCACAGGTCCCATTATTGGCCGTATAGCCGATAAATTTGGGCACAAAAAAATCTTTCTTGTTTTTGCAGGAATTTCAATTGTACCGCTACTTTTAGTAACCCATCTTCCTGAAGTGGCTATTCCTACGGCATTAGTCGTCACTACGCTCTTCTTTATTTTTATCAGCGGACGAATTATACCATCGCTCACGATGGTCGTTTCCAGCGCAGAAACCCGCTATCGGGCAGGTTTTGTCAGTATTAATACGGCGATGCAGCAATTTGCTGCAGGGATGGCCGCCATTATCAGCGGATCCATTATAACCGAAATTGCTACAGCCAATCCGGAAGTAAAAGCCATTTCAGGTTATCCTTATGTGGGCTATATGGCTGTTCTGCTCACAATTATTGCAGCTTATTTGGGCAGCAGACTGAAGGCTAATAAGGAATAATCACATTAGATATGATATAATAATTGCATACAAATAGATTAGCATTTTCACAATTTCATTATCTTAGCAACTCTGTTTACAACTTCATCAATCATAAAAGATGATACGCAATTTATTATCGGCCATAGTCTTTATATTTTTTTTGAGCATTTCTGCTTCAGCACAGGAGGATAGCAGCTATTATAGCAGTGCAATCGGCAGCGGCGGTTTTGCCTTCGGTTTCAAGGGCGGCCCGACAATTGCCACACAAACTTGGAACGGATTTCAACGGAATGCCCTATTTTCCTATCACGGAGATGCCTTTGTAGAGGTGATGGGCAGTTGGAATACGAAAGGAAATATTTCGCAGCGCAGCAGTTTTTTGGCCTCCTTGGGCTATCACCGCAAAGGATCTACTTTCCGCAATGTGATTTTTTATAATCAGAATAATCAGAAAGTATCAATTCCTTCTAATCTCTTTCACAATATCTCCTTGGGATTATTGGGTAAAGGTGCGTTTAAATTTCAAGAAAAAAGCCTGGCTTATTACGGTATAGGCCTCACCCTTGACTATACTATTACCTATCAGCTCGTGGGAGTGGGAAGTTCCACAGGAGTAAACCGCTTTACTTACGGAATTTGGTTTGGCGGCGGTTACGAATGGAATTTGGGCAAAAGCTCTTGGGCCTTTTTTGTAGAAGCCAATATCAATCCCGATATCGGCAGACAGGTTTTTATTCCGCCAGGATTGCCAACACAATATAGAGATCCAATTACAGATGATGTGATAAAAACGCAACAACAAAAGGTGAATAATTTGATTTTAGAAATTTCTGTTGGGGTGAAGATGAATAGGTGATGTGCGGATGTGCGGATGTGCGGATGTGCGGATGTGCGGATGTGCGGAATAAATTTATTGGGATGCAAAGGTACAAGTTTTTCAGGCAATATTTTGGGTGACAGTCAAATTTGGATTCAATTACTTGCATTCAGCTAATTAGGCATTTATATTTGTGGATGAAATTATTTTTTTCCATAATCCCAAATTTTATGTCTGATTCAAAACCAAATC
Organism: Saprospira sp.; assembly: GCA_044349855.1. Classification (GTDB taxonomy): domain Bacteria; phylum Bacteroidota; class Bacteroidia; order Chitinophagales; family Saprospiraceae; genus Saprospira. Next base: position 2,151 of record JBIKQC010000036.1, on the reverse strand, counting down.
TGATTGTAGAATTATCTGAAAAACTTGCATTGAGCATTATTGTATATTGTGAAGAATTAGAGAAGCTCAGAAAGTTTAATGTAGCCAATCAGTTGTTTCGTTCAGGAACTTCTATAGGTGCAAATGTAAATGAAGCACAAGATTGCCAAAGTAGCGCCGATTTTATACATAAATTGAAAATTGCAGCCAAAGAAGCGAGAGAAACAGCTTATTGGCTGCGGTTGTGCAATAATTCAAACAGTTATCCTACAAATGAGCAAATTTTAAACGAAGTAAATTCAGTATCCAGAGTGCTGACAAAAATTATTTCTACAGTTAAAAATAATATGAAAAATAGATGATATTTTAAATATTCTGGTGAGTTGATAAGTGGGTGTTCTGAATTGATTGATATATAAAAAATTACAAATCTGCACATCAATATAGATCAGGTAAAATCTGCACAACTTGTCTAGTCAATTGTGACAAGATCCCCATAACTTGTCCCGACCCAAGACGGGATCATCATATCCGCACATCAATATAGATCAAGTAACACCATATGATCAACGCAGAAACCATCATGCTATACGCCATTCCGGTGTTCTTTATCCTTATCGGTATTGAACTGCTTGCAGGCCTTTGGATGCAGCGCAAATTTTATCGTTTCAGCGATGCAATTGCCAATATCAGTTGTGGGATAACCCAACAGGTGTCGGGGGCCATTTTCAAACTATTGGGTCTTGGCCTCTATCTGTTTCTCTATCAGAATGCCCGATTATTCGATGTGCCCAATAACTGGGGAATCTATATACTGCTTTTTGTGCTCATCGATATGCTTTATTACTGGTTTCACCGCTATTCGCATGAGATCAATACCTTTTGGGGTGCGCATGTCGTACACCATCAGAGCGAGGAGTACAATCTATCGGTAGCATTGCGTCAGTCGGCCTTTCAGGGATTTTTCTCGGCAGTGTTTTACCTGCCTTTGGCCATAGTGGGTTTCGACCCCATTCCCTTTGCCATTATCAATACCTTTCAGACACTTTATCAGTTTTGGATTCATACTGAGGCCATTAATAAACTGCCATTTTGGTTTGAATATATTTTCAATACACCTTCGCATCATCGCGTACATCATGGTAGAAATCCAGAGTATATCGATAAAAATCACGGTGGCACCCTCATTGTTTTCGATCGCCTCTTCGGCACTTTTGAACCCGAGCATGCACCGGTAGTTTATGGCGTCACCAAATCGCTCGGAAGTTGGAATCCAATTTGGGCCAATTTCGACTATTATTCCGATCTGGCCAAAGAAACTGCCCGTATTCCCCGCTTCGTTGATAAAGTCCGCCTTTGGGTGGACCGTCCGGGCTGGCTGCCGCAGGAATTGGGCGGACAGCAGACTGTTCCTCCCTGCGACCGTGAAACGCAGCAAAAATACAATGTTCCGATTCCCAAAGGATTGCTTTGGTACAGCCTTGTTCAGTTTGCAACCATGCTTCTTGGTGCAACCGGTTTTCTCATGATGGTAGGAAAATTGGAAATACAGCATTCACTGCTGCTTGCGGGAATGATACTTTGGACTGCCGCTAATATTGGTGCTTTGCTGGATCGCAAGTCTTGGGCGATTTGGTCGGAGGTGATGAGATTTGTCGGGATTCCCTTATGTATTTATCTCATTTGGGGATTGAATCCGGTGCTTTGGGGCGTTTTGGGTTTTATGGGGTTGTCTGGAGTGTGGATGGTGCTGTTAAAAAATAGCCGTTAAGCCAACTTTTAATCAAGATTGCCAAAATATAAACCAACAACATTGCCTTGGATTTTTGTAATTAATCCACAAATAAAGGAAGCTATAAGACGAAGAAGTTGAAAAAGGCATTTAATATTTTTAAAATTCATAGGTTTAGTCGTTTCATACACCCTAATTTTAGGGTAAAGCGTTTCCAAAATTCTATCCGGATGCTGCGTGATAACTTTCACGCACACTAAGTTTTGATTTAAATACTAATGATAGGTGTATCATGTCCTATCATTTTGAATCAAAGTTCATAGAACCAATCTATGAATATAAAGATCATATCGCTCTCTGCAACTACTCACTGAGAATCCGAAACCCGGGAATACCTACCAAACATAATACCTAAGGCCATGTAATTACAATTATTTGGC
>JBIKQC010000035.1:0-16696 GCA_044349855.1 Saprospira sp. | reverse complement strand
AAACTATCAAGGAGAAAAATTGCTGTATTATTCATCACAGGTGTATTTTGGGCGACCTGCTGTGCTTGAAATCCTGAAGCAATTGCAAAAAATGGTTTTAAATGCAGACTAAAATTAAAGCCTTGGAAAAAGGTGGTAAGAAAACCAAAATGAAACAGGAACAGAGACCAAACAGGGTGAAGATATGGAGTTTATGAGTAAGGTAAAAGATCTGACTAAATCTTGCGATTAATTTTTTTGGAGGAATAAAATTTGAGGCAGTTTCTTGTAAGAGGGGCTGCCTTTTTTGTGCTTTTTAATTTTTTAATTAGATTTGTAGGTAATAAATCATCCAAAAAATGGCAAAAATAACCTACGGAAAAACCTGGTGGGGGCAGCAATGGCTCAAAGCACTCGATAACATCGATAACAGCAACAGAATTCCACGCGGGAAAACTTATGCCAATAAAGGCGCCGTAAAAGATTTTAAAATAGCAGACAAAAGCATCAGCGCCAAGGTACAGGGCTCGATGAGGCTGCCTTATCAGCAGGTATTGAGATTGATGCCCTTCAAAAAAGAAGAAAAAGAGTGCATTATCGCCTGCATCGAAGACAATCCATTGTTGTTGGCCGAATTGCTCAACAGGAAAATGCCGCAGGAAATGAATGAACTGCTCCTCGAAGCTGGTATCGCCTTATTTCCAAAAGATTGGAATAGTTTGGAGATGGACTGTTCCTGCCCTGATTGGGCCGTGCCCTGCAAACACCTGGCGGCCGTAATTTATGTGGTTGCCAATGAAATTGACCGCAATCCTTTTATCCTGTTCGAGTTGCGTGATTTTGACCTTTTGGGCGAATTGAAAAAACGGGACATGGTGAGCAGCAGCGAACATAAGGAAAAAATATTCTGCACTGCCGATGCATTCAGTAAAACCATTCCCGGAAAAGGTGCTGTTAATCCCGAAAATTACGCCAATCTGAGCTTTTCGCCATTCGAAAGACGGTTGTCAAAAATGTTGCGCCTGCTAAACGATGATGCCCTGTTTTATAAAAATGGCGATTTTAAGGCACTGCTTAAAAAACTGTACAAACAGACTGCAAAAACGCTGCAAGCGGCTCCCGAAGTCCTTTCTGAAGAGGAGGAAATGCTGCTCCGAGATTTAAAATCTGCCGAATCGGCTGAACTATGGATGAACGGAAAGGGTAGGATTTCGGCTCTGATTTATGGGGATGATGGCTCAGAAGAATGGATTTTTGATGAGAAAAAATCGACAGTACAGACTTTGATTTCTCTGCTGTTTCATACTGAAATGTCCGAAATTTGGCAATATCCTGATCAGTGGATTGCCCTGCACAGTATTTGGCGCTTTGCCGAAAATTTGACAGAAAGCGAAAATTATATGCCCCGATTGGTTGAAACTAAGCAAGGCTATCGCATACAGTGGATTCCTGCCGATATTCATCCCGAGGTAAAAGCAGTGATGAAGTCCCTTTCAGTCTTCTGTCCCGGCGATCTGATTGCTGTTTTCGACGAGGAATTGGAGGACAGTTTTTATTTTAATCCAGATGAACAAATTCGAATGATTTGCAGTCTTTTTATTGAAGAAAGACTGAAAATTGGGGCAAAATCCCTCTATTCCGAAATCGATCGGAACGATGAGAACGTTTGGAAACTCTTTGTTGGCGAAAAGCAGACCTTCAATGGATTGGGCGAAAGCGAAATCCCCAACAGCATTCAACTTTGGTTGAAAAAATGTTACCTGCAGCACAAACGTTTTGTGCCATTGTTGCACATTGAGGAAGCCAAAGGCGATAAATTTAGTATAGCATTACAAATCGAAGACAAAAATTTGCCCGAGCAATTGCCTGTCAATTGGGATGATTTTATCCGAGAGGCAGATAAGATCCTCAAAATGGATATACTGCGCGATATTCAGCTGCTTTCGGAATTTTTTCCGGGGCTCTCGAGACTGACCAAATTTAATGCTTCAGAGCAATTGATTTATAATTCGGTTGAATTTGAAAACATCTTTTTTGAAGTTTTGCCTTTGATGGAAATGCTGGGAATCAGCCTCTTATTGCCAAAATCACTGCGACGCATTCTCTTCCCGCAACTGTCCATGAGTTTAAAAAAGGAGGGCAATGAGTCCGGCAAAACATTTTTAAGTTTACAATCGCTGCTTAGCTTCGATTGGATGGTGGCCCTGGGCGATGAACTGATCACGCCGGAAGCATTTGCAGCATTGGTAAAGAGCAAGTCGGGACTTGTAAAATTGCGAGATGGCTATCTGCATTTGGATAAGAACGAATTGGAAAAATTAATGAAATCCCTGAAAAATCCGCCCAAGCCAAGTCCGCAGGAACTGATGCATGCGGCACTCTCGGGACGATTTAGAGGATCGGATATCCTCTTGGACGAGTCCCTGAAAATGACCTTGGCAGAATTTCGGGAACAGAAAGAAATTGCCCTGCCAAAAGGACTTCAGGCCAACTTGCGACCTTATCAGCACAAGGGTTTTTCCTGGCTTTATAAAAATGCACAATTGGGCATGGGCGGCATTTTGGCCGATGATATGGGTCTGGGCAAAACCCTGCAGGTCATCACTTTCCTGCTGAAAATGAAGGAAGAAGGCAATTTGAATAAGAAAAAAGCACTGGTGGTGGTGCCTACAACCCTCCTGAGCAATTGGATGCGGGAGTTGGCAAAATTTGCGCCGGACCTGAAAGCGGCGGTTTATCACGGTCCACAGCGAAAATTTGCGGATAATTTCGATGTTTTGATTACAACTTATGGTGTTCTGCGCTCCGATGAAAAACAATTATCGAAAAAGGATTGGGCCGCAATGATAATTGATGAGGCGCAGAATATCAAAAATGTGTCCACCTCACAAACAAAGTCGGTAAAAAGCATCAAGGCCGATATTTACATCGCAATGAGCGGAACGCCCGTTGAGAACAGACTTTCAGAGTATTGGAGTGTGATGGATTTTGCCAATAAGGGCTATTTGGGCAGCTTGTCCAAATTCAGTGAAAACTTTGGAAAGCCCATCCAAAAGTACAATGATCAGGAGGCTTTGGATGTTTTCCGACGAATAACGGCTCCCTTTGTCCTTCGCCGACTGAAATCGGATAAAACGATCATTCAGGACCTGCCCGATAAAATTGAAAATGACTGTTTTGTAAACACGGAACCGGATCAAACGGCGATTTACGAACAAACTGTTGAAAATGCGTTGACTGCTATCGAACAAACAGAGGGAATTGCCCGCAAAGGCCTTGTATTATCGATGATGACGGCTCTGAAACAGATTTGTAATCACCCTTGGCAATACCTTAAAAAAGGGGCGAAAAACCCCGAACTTTCTGGCAAGGCACTGATGCTTTTCGAGCTTTTGGACAATATACGCGCACAGGGCGAAAAGGTGCTTATTTTTACGCAATACAAACAAACAGGCGACCTGATGACGGAGTGGATCAGGGACCGCTATGGTCGCGAACCGCTGTTCCTGCATGGTGGCAATACCCGCAAACAACGGGATGAAATGGTGGATGATTTTCAAAATAACCGTCAGGACAATATTTTTATTCTTTCGCTCAAGGCCGGTGGCACGGGACTTAATCTGGTCGGGGCCAATCATGTCATTCATTTTGATCTTTGGTGGAACCCCGCTGTAGAGGCACAGGCTACAGACCGTGCCTACCGCATCGGACAACAAAAAAATGTGATGGTTTATCGCCTTCTCAGTGCAGGAACATTGGAGGAGCGCATAGATGCGATGCTGAAAGGGAAAAAAGAACTGGCCAATATGACGGTAAATAGCGGCGAAACCTGGCTTGGTGATTTGGGAGATAAGGAATTGCGGGAATTGGTTCGATTGGGTGGCTGATTTATCCTTAGATTTTTTTATTTTACTTTGGAAGCTTAAAGTAAAACAAGAATCTTGATATTTAAGAATCTGCCAAAAACTAATTATGATAAAACTCGAGGGACTAAAGAAAAAAGTCTAACCGGATACAATTACTTTATCCCTTCAAAATTATTGAACAATGGACCTGGACTGGAGCTTTTTGATGAGGATGCTAAGCCAGGAGACAAGCTTTAATATGTGTATAAATATGATACAATTGGCAATTGGACACAAATGAATACTTACAGAAATGGCATTCTCGAAACTATCGATGAAAGGATATTTACCTATTATATAGATTTGAAATAGTAGTAATAAAGGCAGCATCTCAATTAAGAGGGCTGCCTTTATTTATTTGAACTGAAATTTGGGTTATATTTTTACCATGGTAGCGCCAAAGCCATATTTGCGTATGTATTCATTTTTGTATTCTTTGATCTGATCTTCTCTTTTAAGATATCGCAGATGTTCTTCTACGGCCTTTTTTAGTTTGCCCTCGCCCAAACCGTGAATGAGGTAAACTTCTTTTACGCCCAATTCTATAGCCTGCTGCATGTAGTTTTCCAAGGCCAGTTTTTGCAGTTCAAATATTTCACCTGAATTTAGGTTTTTGTAGTTCGGAATGAGTTTTTCCGCGTGAAGATCTATTTCATTGTTGAAATGAGCTAAACGTTGTAAGTCATTATTATTATAAAAACGCTGCGTAATCTCTTTTTTTGCCTGTTCCTTAATTTGGCCCTGCGTATATTTCTGCAGATCCTCTTTTGCAGTTTCCTGCTGTACCTTAGCAATTTGATTACTGTTGAACAAAAGATGACAGCGGCATTCGATGCCCAAAATAGGCACAGGTGCAGTCATACTCACCCATTTTTTGTATTTGAGTTTCAATTGTTCCTTAAGGTGCATGCCCGGGCAACTGAAGTCGATTACTGCCGAATCATTGAGATACTCGTAATTAAATTCCCCGATAGGGAAATAGGCATGCGGTGCAATTGTCTGTTTCAGGTTCTGCTCCATTTTTTGATTGAGCGAAAGGCTAAACTCAAATCGCAAAGAATACATGGTATCATTCACCAGATAAATGATGTAGGAATCGCCTGTCTGTTCGGCAAAGGCGAGCCAGACACCGCTATCTGTCGGAGCCGTCTCTTTAAAAACGGGGATAAAATGCTCCGAAATCTGCTCTTCATATTTAAAAACAGGTTTTTCTTCCTTGTACCCAATTTCTTTTTTCTGTGGCAATCCCTGTTTCAAACTATCCCTTTTGCGCTTTTCCAATTCCTCGCTGGAATAAAACATTTCCTCCGTGGAAAGCTGTTTCAATTTCTGTACGCCTTGGTTTTTTACAATGGGAGATTTCTCAATGCCTTTAAAATCTTTTTCCAGAACGATATCTTCCCGGAAAGCAATGCTGTCTTCATTGTCTGCAATGAGTAAAACCTTAAAAGAACCGTCGAGATAATCTATGAGGATTTTGCCTCTGCTGCCGGTATATTTGAATCGTATGAGATCGTTAACTTGCATGATAGAAAGATAAAAGTTGAAAGATAAAAGATAAAAGTGTTAAACTCAAACAAAGGAATTTAACCGCAAAGGCGCGAAGATTTACGCAAAGTTCGCCACTTGTGTTTATTAAGCTTTTTTTAAGATTATAAGCATTGTCAAGTAAATAAGGATAGCGAATGAAAGGCTTTAGCCTTTCGAAGTAAATGCCTGTGAAACGCTGGCTTCAGCCTGCGATTGATAATCGCCTTCTGACAACCGAGGTTGTGCCTAGCTCCACGAGTGAGCCGAGTGCAGCGAATTCTATAATCTGACAATCTGACAATCTTTATTCGTTACACGGAACTGCGTTTCTGATAATCTGCCTGTCTTCTGCTAAAATATATAATATTAACGATTTTATCTATATTTGGGACTTATAGTTAGTATTTTTTTTGGATGTGTAATTTTAACTATCACTTTATCTTGCAGTTCAGAAGCTTAGGTGCAATTTTATCGGATAGTGCCTGATGCATAATCAGTTCTAGATGTGGTAGGTATGAATGAGTTTCAGCTTGCTGTTAACCTGCAAATTGACCTTATTCTGGAAAATGGCATTGTCAAAATAATAATAGATAAAACGCCGCATCCGGCAACAGGAAATGGCATTCAGGTTGTGTGTTTTGTTTCATTGTGAATGATTTGACAGCCTATTGGAACAGAGTTTTGGCAACCGGAAAAGTTCCTGTGAGTGAACCCCAAGCGAGAGACTGAGGACATGAAGTTGGCGGGCCGATTTGGATGGACATGTTTTGGCATTTGCCGAAAAAAGGATTGAAATTCTACACGAAATTTTGTTTAACTGTATAATTTTGCTCAAAGAAACTGTCTAGCTTACCTTTTGCTAAATTAATATAAAAACATGTCACTCAGCCTCAGAAAACTTCGATACAACGATCTTGATGACTACTATATGATAGTAGGGGATGGCGATGTAATGGCCTATATTACCGGTGAGGCCTACAGTTTTCAGGAGGCTGAGGCCGAATTGATAAGGCTGGTGGAACGTTTTGGCAAACATCCGATTTACGGTGTCTGGGTGGCTGAACGAAATGAAGATAAAGCTTTTGTTGGAATAGGTGGGCTTATTCAGGTAGCAGAAGGCGCATTAGATTTAGGTTACAGAGTTTTAAAAGCGTATTGGGGCAGCGGTTATGGCCTTGAAATTGCCAAACTGCTTATTGAAAAAGCAAAATCGGGTAAAATGGATTATCTGGTCGCAGAAGTAGAATTGGAGAATGAAGCATCTCTGAATATTTTGGAAAAGTTGGGATTTGAGGAAGTGAAAATTAAACGGAATGAAATGGGGAATGAGGTGGGTTATTTCAAACTTTTTATATGATATATATCTTGTTTACTGTAATATTTTGGCTTTTTGTTTTTGGCTTTAGCCTAAACTTTTTATATTTGAGCTTGTTCCTTTTTTAATCTAACCTAAATTATTTAACATACAGTATGTCTCGGCTTAAATTGATTTTTTGGTCTAAGTCTTTGCCCTACTACAAAAACTAAAAATATTATGGCTTTTGAACTGCCTAAACTTCAGTACGATTTCAATGCTTTGGAGCCGCACATCGATGCCCGCACCATGGAAATTCACCACGGGAAACACCATCAGGCCTATACCACCAACCTCAATAACGCAATAGCTGGTACTGAGTTGGAAGGTAAGAGCATCGAAGAAATTCTAAAAAATATCTCAAAAGCCCCAATGGCTGTTCGAAACAATGGCGGAGGATTCTGGAATCACAATATGTTTTGGGAAATCATGTCTCCAAACGGAGGTGCTGAACCTGCAGGGGAATTGTTGGAAGCAATCACACGCGATTTCGGTACTTTTGCAGCTTTCCGCGAAAAATTTACTGCAGCTGCTACTACCCGTTTCGGTTCAGGCTGGGCTTGGCTTTGTGTACATCCGGGGGGCAAACTGGAAGTTTGTTCTACACCTAATCAGGATAACCCCTTGATGGATGTTGATTCACGCGGTTGCGGTGCAGCGCCAATACTTTGTTTAGATGTTTGGGAACATGCTTATTATCTGAATTATCAGAACCGTCGTCCCGACTACATCAATGCTTTCTACAATGTTGTGAATTGGGCAGAAGTAGCCAAGCGTTTTGCTAAAAGCAAATAAGTTATTATAAGATATCGTTTTCCTTTCTAATGATAAAAAGCCCCGCTTTGTGGGGCTTTTGTTATCATATCGTAATTATATTTAACCCAAAATATAGCGATGACTATGTCAAAGAATTGAATTGCTAACTTTTTTCTGCAAATAATTTTCTTTGCACATCACCTTAATCGTGTATCTTTAATCGTGTATCTTTAATTGTGTATCTTTAATCGTGTATCTTTACTGACAGGTTAGTTGGCTCATATTTCGCGAATTTTGGTCGAGTAGCAAACAAGAGAAATTTTACCGTAAAGCAAAATGTAGGGACGGTTAGGGGCAGTTATTTTTTTCGCTTCCCATTTTTCCGTTAATTTTCTTATCAAAAAGTATTCCCAACTAAAAGTTGCATTTATTACTTGAATTTAAGATCAATAAAAGTGGACTTAGCAACTTTTGTCTTTTGAAAAGTAATTAGAAAAATGCGCTGTTAGCACAGTCATTTGCCAAAAAAATGATAATATTGCAGGCTGACAAATCAATACATTATCATACCAACACATTAATACCATGAAATTATTAGCCGGAAAAGTAGCTTTGATCACAGGCGGTTCACGCGGAATCGGAGCATCTATCGTGAAAAAATTTGCAGAACAGGGCGCACATGTTGCCTTTACCTATCGCAGCAACGAAGAGAGCGCAAATATTGTGGCAGCCGAAGCTGCAGCTCTCTGTGAAGGTGTTCGTGTCATCGGTTATAAATCTGACGCAGCTTCTTTTGATCAGACCAAGGAACTGATTGAAAATGTTATGAAAGAATTTGGACAGATTGATGTATTGGTAAACAATGCAGGTATTACCCGCGATAATCTCCTCATGCGAATGACAGAAGAGCAGTGGGACGATGTTATGGAAACCAACCTGAAATCGCTGTTTAATTTTACCAAAAATATTATGCGCCCGATGCTGAAAGCAAAAAGCGGCAGCATTATCAATATCACTTCTATTGTAGGCGTAAGCGGCAATGCAGGTCAGTCTAACTATTCTGCATCAAAAGCAGGTATTATCGGTTTCACCAAATCGATGGCCTACGAAGTAGGTTCCCGCAATATTCGTTGCAATGCCGTTGCTCCGGGTTTTATCGATACGGAAATGACCCATGCGCTGGATGAAAAACTGAAAGAAACAATGGTAAACAATACAGCTTTGCAGCGCTTCGGTCAGGCCGAGGAAATTGCCAATGCCTGTCTTTTCCTCGCTTCCGATCTGTCTAGTTATATCACCGGTGAGGTGCTGATGGTGACGGGTGGGATGAGGTAGTTCTAATTTGAGGATTTGAGGATTTGAAAATCCTGGACGAGAGTATTACTTTGAGTACCGAAGTGATTTCGCGCAGCGAACCAACCGAACATTTTCACATCCTCATAACTTGTCTTGTCACTTATGACAGAATCCGCACATAAATAACTTATTATGAAAATTTTTATTCTGCTCGAACCTCCTTTCAGTACTATCAGTCTCGAATTGGAGGACGCTGCCGATGCCAAAAAATACTGCTATTTCTCTCTCAGCGATGTCTATATGTCCGAAGCGGGTGGAGAATCTGATATTGCCAAACGGCTGAAGGAAGCAAAGGCCGAAGGGCAGGAGCTGTTGCCGCATTTTGCCTACAGGCTGGTGTTGGAGAAATACCTGCAGAAGCCGCCAAAAAACAATCCCAACGGTTTTATTTTGGATCCCGATTGTTTCAGTACAGCAGAAGAGCTCGAAATTTTGTTGGATGTTCTTGAAAAGTCCGGTCAGAAAGTTGATACTGTGATTGATATTCAGACCTCTCCCGAGGAATGTGCCGATTATATTGCCGATTATCAAGTTGATGAAGGCGAAGGGCTTCAGGAAATAGCCGAGTATTTTGAAGTGCTTTATCCGGAAGTTCAGAAAATACTTCTGAGAAAAGGCATAAAAACTGAAATCTTCAGTGCAGATGATGATCCGAGAGCGACAAATAAAAGATTTACAGAACTGCTTTGATAAGTATAAATAATTTAAATGAACCCGATAAGTAGCTTGTCGGGTTTTTTTAATGGTGAAAGCCCCATCAGGGCGACATCTTTGTAGCACCATAAGGTGCGCGAAGAAAAGAGCTCCGTAGGAGAGGCATCGATTAAGATATTTTTTTTTTTTAAAATAGCTTTTAGCCTGATTTTCAATACTCCCCATATTCCTCTTCTTCCAGCATGACCCGGTTTGATAAAGGTCCGGTCTTGAAAATCTCGGGAATATCACCAATAATATTCCAGCCAAGTCTCAATTCCTGCAAATTGGGGAGACTGTTCAATAAAAGTTCCAAATTTGCCCATTCCACTGCAGTTTCCAGCCTGATATTATTTCTTGATAGTTCCACCATCACCAATGAATCCATTTCAAAAAGCGGTTCCGGAATCTCCGTAAAACTGTTTATGGAAAGATCCAGAAAACGCAGTTTGTCCAAATCTGCAAAATTGTCCGGAAGGAATTTCAATCCGGTATTCTGAAGCATCAGTACTTCGAAAGGTCAATGCCATTTAAAAGCTCTTTTTACTTACGATGCAGCTTGTAATTTTTTAGTGCTTTTTTGAAAGGTAGCAAAGCAATCCTATAAACTCTTATTATCATTAGATTATGGGATAAACAAAAAAAGCAGCGAAATCCGCTGCTTTTTTTTCTTAAGACTAATATATTATGTCTAATATCTCAAGTCTAATATCTCAAGTCTAATATCTCAAGTCTATTATCTTAAAGGAACTTAAAAATGCTCTTACCAGGATAAAAAGCCGAGTCGCCCAATTCACCTTCGATGCGGAGCAGCTGATTGTATTTTGCGACACGGTCGGAGCGTGAAGCAGAGCCAGTTTTGATCTGTCCGGTATTCAGTGCCACGGCCAAATCGGCAATTGTGGTATCTTCAGTTTCTCCGGAACGGTGGCTCATGATGGAAGTGTAGGAATTGCGATGTGCCATATTTACTGCTTCCAGTGTTTCTGTCAGTGTTCCGATCTGATTTACTTTTACAAGAATAGAATTGGCGATATTGCTGTCGATACCTTTTTTGAGGCGGGCAGTATTTGTTACAAAAAGATCATCACCAACAAGTTGCAGGGTCTTGCCCAATCTTTGTGTGAGCAGGTTCCAGCCGTCCCAGTCATCTTCATAAAGACCGTCTTCGATGGAGGCGATAGGGTATTTGCTGGCCCAATCTGCCCAAAATTCCACCATTTCTTCAGAGCTGAGTTTTTTGCCGCTGGATTTGCGGAAATGATATACTTTTTCTTCTTCATTGTAAAATTCAGATGCAGCGGCATCGAGGGCGATAACCATGTCTTCACCGGCTTTGTAGCCGGCTTTTTCGATGGCCATAAGTACTGTTTCAATTGCCTCTTCGTTTGATTTTAGGTTAGGTGCAAAACCGCCTTCATCACCCACATTGGTCGAGTGTCCTTTGCTTTTCAATACCTGTTTTAGGTGGTGAAAAACCTCGGTACCCATACGCAATCCCTCCGAAAAGGATTTCGCGCCGATAGGCATGACCATAAATTCCTGTATATCAATGGAATTGTCGGCATGACTGCCACCATTTAATATATTCATCATCGGAACAGGCAGTGTGCATGCACCGATTCCGCCAAGATAGCGATAAAGCGGAAGACCGCATTCCTGTGCTGCAGCTCGTGCAACTGCCATAGAAACGCCCAATATAGCATTAGCGCCCAAACGCGATTTATTTGGAGTGCCATCCAATGCGATCATCATTCTGTCAATGTCGATCTGTTCGTAAACATTAAATCCTATAAGTTCTTCAGCAATATTTTCCACAACATGCATACAGGCATTCTGAACACCTTTACCCATATAGCGGCTGCTGTCTCCGTCACGAAGTTCCACAGCTTCGTGTTTTCCGGTTGATGCGCCGGAAGGTACAATGGCGCGGCCTACATTCTGATTGGAGGTGACAACTTCCACTTCTACAGTGGGATTTCCTCTTGAGTCGAGCACTTCGCGTGCAAGGATTTCTTGAATGACCATGATATTAATTTGAAAATGAGTTAATTTGGAACCGAACGGAGTGAGCTCCGCGCAGCGAAATTTGAAAATTGAGCACAATCGCATAAAGTTTATCCTTTTACGAATCTCAGGATTTTCGCTGCAAAGATATTGATAATTTTTTAGTCGACTTAGTTTTAAATAAAATGTTGTTGTATGAATTGCCTAATAATTAAAAAGCCGCCCCCAAAGAAGAGAACGGCATTGATTCATAGTTTATAAATTACTATTTCACTAAGATAATCTTACTTTCTACCTTATTGCCTTTTTGGTCAATCAATTCGACAAAATAAGTTCCTGCGACTTTCCAACTGCTGAGGTCATTGCTAAATTGAGCCTGACTTAGTTCCTGACTATAAACTATTTGTCCCAAACTATTGTTGATGCTGAGCTTGTAGCCTATCATTTGATTGAAATTTGAGAGCTTTACTATTTTCTTTAAGCCTCGTCAAAAAACAAGATAAATTCCTTTAGAAACTGAATATGTTCTTTCTTTTTTTGGAGATGATACTCGAATTCAATTTTAAAATTATCCGTGAAGATTCCAAAATTTGGATGCAGGCTTCTTACACATAAATGTACAATTTCGGGTTCTGTATTAACTTTTAATCCGTATTCGAAAAGTGATTTGTTTTTTAATAGAAAATTTTTGAAAGCTTCTTTTTTGATGAGATTTAAGAAGCTATTTTCACCTCCACTACAAAATATAGTAAAGGCCTTATCAATTTCAGTATCATTGGTTTTTAACAAAGTCTCATTTGGTGATGCTACATAGTTGTAAGGTTCTTTTTTTTCAAAAATTCGAATAACACAGGCTTTGTTTTTGCTAAGCCGAATCTCATAATGATATAAATTTTGATAACTCGATTTTTCACCAATTGAATTCGATCTAATTATTTTGCGCTCATCATATAATAATATCCCCCATCGATTATCGAGTAATCCTCTGTAGGTAAAATACAATTTTTTGAAATCGTATTTCTTGTCATTGGGAATACCGTTAACGTTTAGTCCCAATTCAGCAGCATATTTCCTGGCATTGTCTACCATTCTTTTTCCAATGTTCTTTTCGTAAAAAATGGAGTGAGAAGTTAAAAAAGCAAAAACAGCTAAAGCGCACAATAAAATGCCCACCAGGCTTATTGTTCTCAATTCAATACGACCACCACTTGTTGTGCTCATCGGAAAAATTATCGCTATCAAAAGACCTACTAAAAAAACAATGCCATAGAAGGCCCATTTCTGGTCATAACGATCTAATTTCCATTCAATGAGTAGGGCTGCAATTATAAATCCTATCAGCGTAATCGCCAACGATATAATTCCTTGTATTATAATCCAATCTGATGCAGTCATTTTAATAGGTTTTGGTATGGTTTAATAAATAGTTTTTGATTTTGTGCTTTTAAGATAAATCTAAAAGTGAGGTGAAAAAAAATAAACAGAACATCATTCAATAAAATTCCATTTTCTGAACAATTGAGCTTTTGACTTAGCAAGTTTTATTTAGTTGTAAAATCAAAGAGCCAATGCGAGGCAGTGCTGATAAAAATAGTCCCTTCTTCAACCTGAACTGTTTTTATCTTATTCGAAAGATACAATTCAATTATTTTATCTATGCTGCAAAACGCTTTAAAAAAGATTAGTTGTTGTAAATTATCAGATTGTTGACATAATATAAGATTATTTAACAAGGCTTGTCTGAATAATTCAATTATTAAGGCTATCTTTGCGCGTTACAAAAAAGAGGCAGTAATTTAACTGTCTAAAGATCAATATTAAAAAACATTTCATGCAAAAGCAAAACATTCGCAACATCGCAATTATTGCGCACGTTGACCACGGAAAAACAACTCTTGTGGACAAAATCCTGCATTATTGCCGCCTCTTCCGCGAAAATGAAACAACTGGAGAGCTTATTTTGGACAATAATGACTTGGAACGTGAACGCGGTATCACCATCCTTGCCAAAAACGTTTCTGTCAATTACAAAGGAACAAAAATTAACATTATCGACACTCCGGGCCACGCCGACTTCGGTGGCGAGGTAGAGCGCGTTTTGAACATGGCCGACGGCGTATTGCTTTTGGTAGATGCTTTTGAGGGTCCTATGCCACAGACTCGCTATGTATTGTCAAAAGCATTGGATCTCCGCAAGAAGGTTATTTTGGTAATTAACAAAGTAGATAAAGACAACTGTCGTCCTGAAGAGGTGAATGAAGCTGTTTGGGAACTGATGTTCAATCTTGATGCAACCGAAGAACAGCTGGAATACAGCACTGTTTATGGCTCTGCACGTAATAATTGGATGGGTGTTGATTGGAAAGTTCAGACTGACAGTATTGCTTATTTGCTCGACAAAGTATTGGAAGATATTCCTGCACCTTTAGTAAATGACGGTACACTGCAAATGCAGATTACAAGTATCGACTTTTCTCAATACATCGGGCGCATGGCTATCGGTCGCATACACCGTGGCAGTATCAAAGTCAATCAGCCAATTTCTATCGTTAAACGTGATGGCAAAATTGAGAAATCTCGCGTTAAAGCCCTCTATACTTTCGACGGGTTGGGTAAAACTACCGTAGAAGAAGTACTGAATGGTGACCTTTGTGCCGTTGTTGGTATCGAAAACTTTGAAATTGGTGATACTATTGCTGATTTTGAAACTCCTGAAGGATTGGAACCAATGAAAATTGATGAGCCTACTATGAGTATGCTTTTCACAATCAATGATTCTCCTTTCTTCGGTAAAGAAGGTAAATTTGTAACTTCACGTCACCTGCGCGAGCGTCTGATGAAGGAGTTGGAGAAAAACCTTGCACTTCGTGTTGAAGAAACTGACTCAGCGGATGCATTTATGGTCTTCGGTCGTGGTGTAATGCACCTTTCCGTTCTGATTGAAACTATGCGCCGTGAAGGTTATGAGTTCCAGGTTGGTAAACCACGCGTTATCGTGAAAATGATTGATGGCGTTAAAATGGAACCTACTGAGGTTCTTTCTTTCGACGTTCCTGAGCAATATGCAGGTAAAATCATCGAATTGACTTCTCAGCGCAAAGGTGATATGACTGTTATGGAACCTAAAGGTGACCTGATGCACTTGGAATTTGATATTCCTTCCCGCGGTATCATTGGTCTTCGTACCCTGGTTCTAAATAATACAGCAGGAGAAGCTGTTATGACACACCGTTTCAAAAGCTTTGAACCTTGGAAAGGTGATATTCCTTCCCGCCTTAAAGGTTCTCTCATTGTTTTGGAAAACGGCAACTCTATCCCTTATGCAATGGACAAACTGCAGGATCGCGGTACTTTCTTCGTTCCTCCTGGAGTAGAAGTATATGAAGGTCAGGTTATCGGAGAACATATCCGTGAAAATGATTTGGTTATCAATGTTACCAAAACCAAAAAATTGACCAATATGCGCGCTTCCGGGTCTGATGACAAGGTAAGACTCCCGCCACCATTGGTTTTCTCTTTGGAGCAGTTTATGGAATATATCGGCGATGATGAATACATGGAAGTAACGCCTCAGACACTTCGTTTGCGCAAAATCTATTTGAAAGAATTTGAACGCAAGAGAGCCGGAAGCAGCAATAACGTAATGGTTGAAGATGAAGACTAGTATTTAACTATATAAAACCCCGAAGTTTAAACGCTTCGGGGTTTGTTATTTTTTAGGGATCTAATATTTTATATATTTTATATTTTAAATAAACGACTCATGAAAAACATTATTTTAACAATTACTGCGGTGCTTGCAGTTCAAATTTTCGCTTTTGCACAGTTACCAAGCTTAGGCAAACTGAAAGACAAAGCCAAGGAAGCCGTTAGCGGTAAAGACAACAAAGAGAGCAGCAGCTCTTCCTCTTCAAGCAGCTCTTCCTCTTCAACAAAAGCTAATGCCGACGGACGTCCTGAATATGATACGGAAAGCCCAATTTACAGAGCTTACAGCATTACCCGCGATGAAATTTCATCTGTAAAAAGTGTTATGAAGCCCGAAAATTGGGATAAAAACCCTGAAGGCCGAAATGATGATGCATCCAGATATTGGACAAATGCCAATAATAATTTGGACAAACTGAAGGCCGATCCAAAAGAAGTTAAAAAGCCTTATGTTGCTGAATTCGACAAACAGTTGAAGGAACTGGATGCTGAGCGTAAAGCAAAATGGGAGCGTTATTCAACTGATCAAAAATACGAATCAAAATTGGAATCATTTCAGCGCTTTGCTACAATGGGTTGGGAAATCCGAGATACTACTTTGGAACCTTCTTACAAAGGTTGGTATGCTTTCAAAAAAGAATATGAAACTGTTTGTCCGGATTCCTATAAGGATGATTATCAGCAGGGTCAGATCAAACAAACAGATAATTTCTTTCAGGTAGAAGTTTACAAAATTACTCCCGGTCTGAATGCTGATGTTGACAAAATCATCAAAGAAATGTATGCGCTGAATTCAAGAAATGAAGCGAGCTATATTCTGAATGCCAAAAGCTATCAGAAAAGCTTTGAAAAACCTTTGGAAACAATAGCCTACAACAAAAAGTTTCTGATGGAAAAAACAGAGGAGATTGACGCAGTTAAAGCTAAGATTGACAAAGAAAAAGCCATGCTCGATGAATATATCAGCAGCGGAAAATTGGAGGCTAATCAGGCTAAATACAAACAGGAAATCATCGATGCTGTTCGTTTGGGTAAACCTGCTATGACTAACACAACCTATGATGCAATGGCAAAAACCGGTGCAGCAGAAAAGGGTAAAGTAACTAGAGTAGTTATTACCAGTGCAGTTTGGACTGTTGCCAAAACTGAATACGGTTTTCCATTACATAAATATCTTGACGTGGATCTCGCTATCACCGATGCTAAAGGAAAATGCTGGTTGGCTTATGGCCAAATCAGAAAACAGTATGAAGGCGGTGGTGTTTATGGTGCTGATTATTTCAATTTCTGGGGTCTTCAGGATGAAATGAACTGTGCGAACACTACTAAGTAAGATTAAAGATTAAAAAATCAAAGAATAAACAAAGGGCTGTCCAAGATTTTGGGCAGCCTTTTGTTGCAATTCCAG
>JBIKQC010000402.1:0-4629 GCA_044349855.1 Saprospira sp. | reverse complement strand
GCAGCTCACCGTTGTAGAAGAAGATACAGTGGCAGTTACTGCTGTCGCAGGTTGTGTGATAGTTACGCTTGCGGTAGCAAAACAGCCGTTGGCATCTGTTGCAGTTACTGTATAAGTTCCTGCTGCCAATCCTGTGGCTGTGGCAACATTCTGTGCCGGAGTTGTACTCCATACAAAGCCGATGGAACCTGTTCCGCCGCCTGCACTTGCTGTGGCAGTGCCTGTGGCCTGTCCGAAGCAGCTTACCGTTGTAGAAGAAGATACTGTTGCAGTTACTGCTGTTGCAGGTTGTGTGATGGTTACGCTTGCAGTAGCGGAACAGCTATTGGCATCTGTTGCAACGACGCTGTAAGCGCCGGCTGCAAGGCCTGTTGCTGTAATGTTATTTTGCACAGGAGCAGTATTCCACACATAGCTATAGGCTCCTGTTCCGCCTGCTGCCACTGCAGTTGCAGAAGCAGTTGCCGCTCCGAAGCAGGTAGCGCTTACTGAAGATGCAACTGCAGCAGTTATTGGAGAAGGATTGGAAATTGCCAAACTGGCAGTAACCGCACAATTGTTGGCATCACTTACCGTAATCTGGTAGGTATTGGCATTTAAGCCAGTATTGATGGCTGTTGTTTTGCCGCCAGACCACAAATAAGAAAGGCTGCCGGTACCACCCGAAGCAGAGGCAGTGATTACGCCGTCAGATAATCCGAAACAGGTAATTTGAGCTCCGTTATAGTTGGAAGTTACTGACAATGACAGTAAAATTGAATCCGGCTGTATAACTGTTGCTGTGTCAGAAACCTTACAACCAAAATCATCCGTAACTGTAACAATATAATCCCCGGCAGTGAGACCTGTTGCAGTACTGTTCGTCTGTCCATTTGACCAAAGATAAGAAAAGGAACCTATCCCACTGTTCAGAAGAATTGTCGCATCGCCGTCCGTAGCTCCAAAACAGGAGAGATTTGTTACTGTTTCAGTAGTAACTAATGGCTCCTGAACTGAAATTGAGAATGCAAAAAAACACAAATCCGTACCTGGAGGTATTGCATAATACTCTACAGTTCCCAATGTGGCAGGGAAGGGATTTGAAGCATCGTATTTAGTGGAAAGGGGTGTAATTCTATTAGTATTATAGAAACTAAACCCGGCAGGAAAACTTCCTGAAATGGCACTTACCGGTATAATTGTATCAGTAAATGCACAAAAAACCGTATCAAACTCAATTGGATAGCCGTTACAGTTTGCCAAAATAAAACTGTCTGCATCAATATTCAGCTGAAGTGGATCTGTTATAGGTTCTCCTATACAAAGACCGGCGGTTTCATATCCCTGAATAAAAGGAAGATCAAAGTCAGAACCGGAAATTGCCCCAACTCCGGTTACATGACCTCCTGTTATACTGACAACAGGCGGACAATTCGGATTAGTTAACAGGAAACAATCTTCAGTAACTGTAAGTGTAAAAGTCAGAGAAGCTAAAACGGAATCGGGGTGACCCGGAATTAGCGGCAAGTTGCCAAAATGCCAAACTATAGCACCTGTAGGTCCAAAAGTCGGTTCAAATGATACCGTATTCGGAGAGGGGGTGGGGGAAAAGTTTATCTGTGTTACATCACTTCCCGTGAAAAAAGAAGTCAGAAAGGGTAAAGGAACTATGACATGCAGACTGTCCACTGCTTCTGTACCTTCATTCCTTATATCAACACTGTATTGAATAGTTTGACCGGGGTTAACAGTTATCGGCCCGCCACCTACAGGAATTCCGTCAATTGTTTCAGTTGAAATCAATGCCGTCACATCCGGTATATAGGCATCTACAGACATTGCGATACAAAATATAATGTAGGTATCCTGAATTGATCCATATCTGAATCTGGTAGAAGTCTGATTATTCGTTATAATGGAATTTCCCGGGTTAGGGACATTAAACATGGCGATATCCAAACCTGTATTGTTCAATATTGTCGGATTTCTTGGATTACCACCAGTATTGACAGAACTGTTAAAAAAGTTATTACCTGTGTTTCCTGAGTGGTTAAGAGTTGTCCAAATTGTATTGGTGGTATCAATAACTTGGAAATAATCTCCGTTAATACCAACATCGCCCTCACCTGCCATTACACCCAATTTCATATTAATAGGTCCACTTTGTGCAGTATTAAATCCTGAAACAGGCAAATCAAACTGTGCAGTAACATTGCCTGCAACATATGCATGACCGTCAAAAATTGTCACATCTCTCCAATTCATCTGAGAGTTTTCATACACCACGATAAGTCCCCATCCGCCATAAAAACCGGTAGGACCTCCATTTCCTTCTCTGAGTGCCATATTACCGACGGTATATTCTCCTAAACCGTGAGCTCTTACATAGTCAGTTACTTCAACGTAGGCTGAATACATATAACCGTCACTAGTCTGAGGATAATAAATATCTCCAGCTCTTGCAGTTACTTCCGTATATGCATTCTGAGCAGGACCTTTTAAAAGCACTTTACGTTTGTCCAATGAAACACCATTCACGCTAAATGTATTAGGACTTGAAGCCCCATCATGCGCTCTTCCTGTCCAATACAGACCAGCAAATACTATTCTGGAACATTCAGGAATAGCGCCATTTTCTGTTGAGAACTGTAAAGTTGATGAAGAGGAATTAATTGTTGAGGAAAAAGTATCCACATCAACATATACCATTACATTGTTACTATTCAGCGTATTATTAGAATAATTCTGAAGTGTCATGTTGGTATTTCCAACCATGGTATAATCACCTTGGATATTGTATATCAGTTTGCCCGGAGTGGTGAAAGCTGCTCTTTGTGTAAAGGGAACTCTTATTTGGGAAAAACTGACAAGTGAAATTGGTAAAATCATTAAGACAAGAATCCACTTTCTCAATGATGTCAGATTATCATATATCATTATTGTGCGGGTTTTAATCTGCGATTGAAATTGAATAAATCAGATACTGATTTTGAGAAAAGTTCTGTTGAAAAAAGTCTCTCACTATGTCTTTCTCACATGCCTCTATAACTGCTCCACTGGGGCAAACAGAAAAGTCAAAAGATACCAAGACAATTTTAAGATTCTGAAAATGAGCCCAATTGAAATTATTGATTACAGTTTGCAGATTGCTTGCGGGGGGAACTTTAACTTCAATAATTTCCACAGCATTGAAGGCAGGATTTGGATTTTCCAATAAAGAAACTGATGCCAAATCTGTAATTATTTTCACCGCTGACTGAGCGTTAACCCTCAAATTCATTGAATTATTAGCAATGTAAATGGCAGGATTATTACCATAAAGTAATTTATCCACCCGGGTAAGACTCAGTCCTAAAATTGTTCCGACTTCAACTTGGGAAACAAATTCACTGGCTTTTAAAACTAATTGCGGACTCTGAGCCTGCAGCTGCAGACCATAGAACAGCATCGAAATGTAAAACAGCCAACTGCGAGGCCGTATTTTTAAATTGGTAGGGATCATAAAATTTCATTTTAGGGATTTAGAAAAACTTAAATGTTTTAACTGTTAATTTCAACAAAACTATTGAACTTGGCTTATCTTAAAAATGACTACAATCACCTACATATATGATTATATATAAATTATGAATAATAACAAAAAAACCTGTATCTCTTTTAAGATACAGGTTTTCACTGAAAGTATGACAGCATACTTATTTATAAAAATACTTGAGTATAATCTAGTTTTTCATTTTTTCAAAACTGCTGATAAGTCTTAAATACCAAACAGTTGCAACAATATAAAGCCCAACGGTAATCATAAAAATATTCACATAGGACATTTGCAGATCCCGCAAAAATCCAAAAATAATGCTGCTGATAAACCAACTGCCTGACCAGATTGCAGCCTGTAAAGCACTGAGGATTTCCTGATTCCGCTCGCCTACATAGCTCAGACTCAGTTCAGAGGTGGAAGGACCTGCAACATTCATTAGAGGCTGTCGGAGCAGATAAGCTGTTATGGCAACCGGAAGCGCAAAGGACATATGTTGATACCACTCTGTGCTGGCCATAACAAAAAGCGCTAGGATGGCAAGACCCTGAAATGTTACTATTGCTATACGGAAACCATAACGCCTTTGGATATAAGGTATAAAAAACAACATAATTGCCACCAATATAAAACTCAGGGAGCCAATCAGGGAAAATGCTCTGGAGTCGACACCATGAACGCTCTGAAAAAACAGATTCATGAATGGTATGGTGAATCCTGCACCTACAGCAATCAGCAAAGTCGGGAATAATGCGCTGAGTATTAACTTCCAGTCATAAGATGAAAAAACTGCCGAAAAAGCTACTTTTTCTGTCGTTTTCTCTTCAATTCTGATGAGTGTTACAAAATAAAATCCCAGAAGCGCCAGGACTGCAAATAGCTGTAGAATTGTTTTCTCATTAAAAAAATCTGGTGCTATACTTGCCAATAAATAATTGATGAGTCCTGCGACGAAAACAGAGACACTAAAGGTCTGAAAATAAAGGGAGATGGCTTCGGAATGGGTCTCAGGCTTGGCATTTAATATAATAAACGGCATGGCGCTCACCTGCAGACAAAGCCGAAATGTCCCAAATAGCAGCATTCCAACTATTACAGCCCATTGTATATGATTT
>JBIKQC010000401.1:0-4639 GCA_044349855.1 Saprospira sp. | reverse complement strand
ATAATAACTTTACTCATAGATTTTGGCTTTAGTTATGACTCCTGTGCCTGCATTAGTTGAATAAAAACATCTTCAATTTCTGGACTGATCGGCCTTATAGCAAGCTGTTCATGTCCTTTCAGTTGAAGAAAATCAAATAGCAGATTGGGATTATTAAACCCATCTTCCAAAACTGCGTGATGCTCATCGCCAAAAGCAAATGCTGATTTCATGCCTTCAAAACTTCTCAAATCGTATAACAGCAGGTGCATGTCTTTACTTCTTACAGCATAGATATGCTGCGGGTGTTTTTGCAGGATATTTTTCAGACTGTCCATTTCCATAATCTGACCGTTTTGCATAAGCGCTATTCTGTCACAACGGCTTGCCTCATCCATATATGGAGTGGAAACGACAACAGTAATACCCTTTTCTTTTAATCTGCCCAACATGTCCCAAAACTCTTTTCTTGAAACGGGATCGACTCCCGTGGTAGGTTCATCCAACAACAATACTTTTGGTTCGTGAATCAAAGCGCAGCAAAGTGCCAGCTTTTGTTTCATTCCACCCGAAAGTTTGCCGGCCCTACGTTTTTTGAAAGGCTCAATCTGTACATAAATATCTTCAATCAGATGATAGTTTTCCGACACAGTAGTATTGAAAACGGTGGCAAAAAAATTCAGGTTTTCCTCTATGCTTAGGTCCTGATAGAGCGAGAAACGGCCGGGCATGTAGCCTACAATTTTTCGGATTTCCCAAAAATCTTCAACAACATCAAGTCCCATCAGAGAGGCTTTGCCGGAATCGGGTAAAATGAGTGTAGTCAGAATGCGGAAAAGTGTAGTTTTGCCTGAGCCGTCCGGTCCGATAAGTCCAAAAAGTTCACCTTCTTCTATATCCAAACTAATACTTTTTAGGGCCTTTACCTTGCCTTTTTCATAAGATTTTACCAGATTTTCGATATGTATAGCGCTCATTGGGAAATTTTTAACGATTAATATTGTGAACTTATTTACCCAATTTTATTTCTCCGTACATACCAATCTTTATAGCCTCGTCACTATTATCCACTGCTACTTTTATAGCATAAACAAGATTGGCTCTTTCGTCTTTGGTTTGGATTGTTTTAGGTGTAAATTCTGCTTTATCGGAGATCCAGAGAATTTTGCCGCTCATTTCTTTGTAATTTTTACCGTCAGCATCGACAAAGACTTTGATAGTCTCACCAATTTTTACGGTCGGCAATTGCGCTCCGGTAACATAGGCACGGAGAATCATTTTTTTAAGATCCGCCACCTTGTAAAGCGGTTTACCGGGAGCGGCCATTTCGTAGAGTTCTACATATTTTGACAAAACACGCCCTGCAATAGGATTTTCTATGTTGCAGTCCTTTATTTGTGCATCAATTTGTGCAACTCTTTCTGTCAACGGTTTTTCTTCGCTCAAAATACCTCTGTTTTGATTGGCAGCATTCTGCAGCTGAGTTTTCATCTGCTGACGCAGGACATCCAATTGACTTTCGGCAGCAATAATCTGTTTTTTTAGAATAGCAATTTGTGAATTTATATCGTCCAACTGTTTGGTGGGTGCAGCTTCCGCTTTTACCAGTTTTTCCAAACGCTGTTTCTCTCTTTCCAGCGTTTTGAGCTGCTCTTCCAACGTCAAAATCTGTTTTTCCTGAACTTTCAGCTGCTGTTCAATTACATCAACCGAAGGTTGGGCATTGAATTGCTTTTCTCTTACAGCCTGCATGCTTGCTTTAACCTGTGCTTTCTGTAAGTCCAGCAATTCGCAGTCAATTTTACCTATAGACTGATTGGCCTTGATCTCATCGCCCTCTTCCAGTTTGAGTTCCAAAATCTTTCCTGCTGCTTCGGATGAAATGATATATTCGGTTGCTTCAAAGACGCCCGATGCATCAAAATTATGTTTATTGCTGTTGCATGCACCCAATCCGATGAGCAGTGCTATTGCAAATGGTTTTATATGTTTCATTGTTTTAAGATAAAAGATGAAAGATGAAAGATAAAAGTTAAGGAGCCGGTAAACAAGAGCCGGTAGCAAGTGAAACGGTAGCTGGAAAATTACTGATAAGCAACCAGGGAATTTTACCAAGTACCAAGTACCAAGTACCAAGTACCAAGTACCAAGTACCAAGTACCAAGTACCAAGTACCAAGTACCCTCTACCAAGTACTATTCACTGCCAAGTACCCAGCCCAATTCCTGACCTGTCTGTGCCAAAAGCACCTCATGTAAAGCAATTTTTTGACGTACCAGTTCAACCTGATTGACTTCCTCCAGATAGTCATTTGCCGTAGTCACGCCATTCTGCCATTGTTCTTCTGCTGTTTTTAATATTTTTTCTCTCAATAATAACAGTTCTTTATCAGATTCAAGCAATTGTTCAAGGCGGTTGATTTCATTCTGCAGCTGTTTAGTTTGAATTTCATTGGCTAACAGAAAACTCTCTTTTTGACGTTCAATCCGCTGATTTTGAACTTTCAATTGCTTGATTTCTAATCCTGATTGGCCACTATAAAAATGTGTTAGCGGCACCTGCAATCTTATACCTCCTATAAAAAATGGCTGAAAAGCATTGGAAAGCATATTAAAACCCGGGCGTCCAAATCCGCCCTGTGCAAAAGCACCAAACTTGGGGTTGTTTTTTACCTGAATAAACTTGATTTGACTTTCAATCAAATTTTCCTGAGCATCAAATAAATTCAGTTCCGGACGGGTAACTTTTTCCCCATTTTTTGCCAAAGCTTTCGGGGAGGACAAACTGCTGTTACTCTCAATATTATTTCCGGTCAACAGACTCAGGCCTTCCAATGCAGATTTTTTTCTGCTGATCAGCTCATTTTCCTGTTGCTGCAATTCCAGTAGTTTTGCATCAAATCGCAGTAAGTCAGATTTTATGGCAACGCCATTTTCAATGGCATCGGCAACTCTCTTGCGTTTAGCCAAAAGATCTGTACGAACTGTCATGATTTGAGCACGCTGATTATCTGCCAATAATGCGCCAAAGTAAAACTGATGTACCTGTCTTCTGATATTCCAAAGTTCCACTTCCAATCGGCCCTGATCTGCCTGTGCAGCACTTTTGGCCAATTCTTTTTGCTTTGTATTGATACCGCCATCCCAAATAGTCTGATTCATATCAAGGGTAAGGCGATATTGATCTTTGGCAGGGGTGTCAAAATTAAAACCGGGTAAAGGAAGTTTAATTTCGATCACTTGCGATTGCCAGCTTGCCTGTCCGTTAACGGCCAGTTGTGGAAGGTAATTCCGGTTGATCTGTTTTGTTTGCATCTCGAGCGCATCATTTATCATAGTGCGTTGAGCTGCAGAAGGATGATTTTTTTCCGCCTGTTCATAACAGGTTTCCAAAGTCAGGATCTGAGAAAATCCAATCTGTTGGAAAAGCAGTAAAAAACAGCCTGTTTTAAATAATTTTAGCATGACTAAAATGTTTAACTGTTTGGTTAGTGATATCATTATAAAAATGCCTTATAAGGCAACTGAATAAAACTTCTTATAGTTTAAGAATCAATCGAATGTGTTCTTTTATTTCATTTGCGCGCATTTTCATCAAGTCTTTAAAATCCTCATCATTCTCTCCTGTTACTTTTTGGATCATCGGTTTTCCAATAAAAGGGAAAATGCACATGCCAAAGATGGACATAAATAATTGAGCAGGATTCATTAATCTACAAAGACCTTTTTCTGCATCTTCCATATAGCTCATCACCAGTGTTTTAGGAAGATTTAGCGGTAGGTTTTTGGCGAAATCGGGATTTTTATTGATGTTGTTAATGACAAAATGCGGCAAATATGGGTTCTCAATAAGAAAGAGGGTATATTTTTCAGCAAAAGTACAAACTTTATCTATAAAGCTGGTTTGACTGCTGATGAGCTCCTCTATAGTTGGAAAAAATCCTCCATATTTTTCCTTAAAAATCCTTTCAAAAAGCTGATCTTTTGATCGGAAATAATAATGCAGCATGGCTTTGTTGATACCTGCCAGATCTGCAATTGCCTGCATTCTAGAACCGTCATAACCGTGTTTTAAGAAAATTTCTTCAGCGGCCTGTAATATTTTTTCTTCTGTTGAATTCATAGTAACTAATCAAAAGGTTTGACCAATAGATTTAACCAAATGGTTAATACGGTGTAAATCTAAACCTTTTTAAAAAATTTGAAGAATAACTATCTTTTTTTTGAAATAATTTAAAGGATTTAATTGCTTGAACAGTCATAAAAAAAGCCTTTAAGAAATTTCTCAAAGGCTTTAGCGTGTTATGTTGTTATTTTGCATCCGGAATTATATCCGCTACTATTTTTGCAGAAGATAAACACACCGGAATTCCACCGCCGGGATGCACTGAGCCGCCACAGAAATAAAGTTGTTTGACCCTGCGACTGAAATTACTGTGTCTAAAAAATGCGCCGGTTCTGGTATTTGAACTAATTCCGTATAAAGATCCCTGATATGAAAAAGTTCTTTCCTGTAAAATTCGAGGTTCAAATACCTCTTCTGCCTCAATATATTGTTCTATATCAATATTTAAAATACGGTTAATCTTTTCAATAATAGATTTTCTGCCCTTAGCAATCAATTCGTCCCAATTTTGATCTGCTTCAATATGTGGCACATT
>JBIKQC010000400.1:0-4646 GCA_044349855.1 Saprospira sp. | reverse complement strand
AGTTTTACTTTTAAAAATCTCAGCCAGCCATTTATGAGGGTAACGGTAACTTGCTTCCTGTAATTTAACAATTTTTAGCGCTTCCTCTCTCAATTTTGCAGCAGATGCCAAATGCTGTTTTGGATCACTAAATTCCAATTTTTTAATTCCTGCCTCGCGTTTTTCAATGAGATAGGAAAGGATATATGCTCTGTGTTTTGCACGCAGTCCGGTTATCCGCAGACCATTTACAAATTCCCTGCCCAGATTTATCGCATCTCCATTTGGAAGCAATTCAGTAATAATTCCCAATTCAGAAATAAGCGTTGCACAGCTGTCAGCAAAAGCTATCAGCGGTTCTACCGCATTTTTTTTCAAAGTATCCAACTGATAGGGCATGGCCTTTTTCGATAAAAATTTATTGGTATAGATGGGTTTTGGCTGAAATTCCAAATTCAAAAACTCCGGCAGTTCATCAGAAAATGAAAGCGGCGCCATATAGCGGATCAATTCCTTTTCTTTTATGAATGTTTGCTGCAGATCCAGCATTTTATTCATCGTTTCACTCCAAGCAGCATCCTGAGAAAGTACAGAAGCATATTCCAGATAATCATTTGATAATTTTTCTCCATTAAATTTTTGATTCCAACTCCAACGGGCGATGCTCCAATCGGTAAGCCAGTAGCCCCATTCCCAGCCTGAGCTGAATGTAATATGTCCTTTCGCGCCAAGTGAATCCATTAGTCTGATATCGTCCAGACGGGCCTTCAAATAGGGCAGGAGCGTCATCGGAACAGAGTTGTCGAAGGTAATCCAGTAGGCAGATTCGGGATAATACCAGGTTTCTCTTTTCTTGGCTTCCGATTTAAAAATTTCCAACATGTGCTGCAGATTTTTATTTCTGTAGACAGGTGCATTTTCCTCGAAAATATTGTAAAACATGACGCTGTGAACCAATAGTCCGCGTTTGCTGTCAGTGATTTGCTGATCGGGACTGAGATTTAGGTCTTTTTGTTTTTTTCCAATTAACATTTTGTCCTTTTTGACAACATGTTCACGGCCCATCAGTTTTATACCTTTCTTTTCCAACAGTTCGCCCAGATAAAGCTGCATCAGGCGTTTCTTTTTGAGATTCCCCGGTGTGAACTCAGTTGTGGAAAATTCAACATTGTACACCTCGAAACCGGCTTCAGACAGATAATTGACATTCTTTTCAATTTGTTTTTTCTTAGGGAGAATTGATTTCGGGAAGCCTTTATAGAGCATAAAAGCTTTTTGCTGTGTCATGTGCAGTGAAAGGTCCAAGCCCATGATAATTCCTCTCGATTTGCCATATTCAACGGCAACTTTGATATAACTCACCCATTTTTTTCTGTCAATACTTTCCAAAAGATTGAATTCGAAATAATTCTGCTGATTTCTGGCCAACCAGTCAATATAGGTTTTAATTTCCTGAATACCATTGCTGAAATTAACATCCAATAATGCTTCCGTCAATTCTATCGGATGCATGGTATGCAAATGAAATCCTTTTTTTTCAAAACGAGGATTTACCTCCCAAGTGAAATTTTCAGTAAGCGGCCAATTGTCAATCTTTGGAATATAAGTCTGTTTCGGATGATAAAATTGAAACCAGAGCTGCTCCTGCAGGAGTCCGTAGAGCCCAAAACTGATTCCCTGAAAAGATGGTGTTTCCAAAACCAGCTTAAGTTTAGAACCTTCTCTGCCTGATGTCCATTTATAATGATGCGCCGGATAGCTCAAAACGGAATAAGAAGCATCGTTGAGTGCAGGAAGATTAGCACGGCTTTCGTTAATATTTGGCAATACTATGATAATCTGAGCATTATCATTATTCATACTTACGTTACAGTTGCAGGCTTTTATCATCAATGACTGAAAGTCATTGATGGCCTTGGAACTGATTGGATTAGACCTGTTGGCATCATCTGTAATTATAGAAATGCTTTCTAAGGCCAGAGCGTAATGCGATTGTAAAAGTAACAAAAAGAGCAAAAACCCTTTTATATAGGAAGCTAAATGCATGTTTAATGTATTTTCATTTGAGCGCAAATATAACCATAGCATTTTTATTATACTATGTTCTCGAACTTAAAATAAAGGGCGCAATGGAATAAAACCTAAACAGCTAGCTTAATAAATTAGTAATTCAGAATTATGCTTTTATAGAATCATTTGGAAAATGCTTAAAAAATACGAACTTTGCATTCGAAAAAAATAGAATTATACTCAATGAATTATAAAAAGATCAGTTTATATACCCTCCTTGGGATTTCCGCCATTACCCTGGTTTTTGGTTATTTTACCGTTGCACATATTAAATTTGATTTTAACCTGCGCAATTTTTATCCATTAAACAATCCTGAAACCGGATTTTTCTACGAATATACAGAAAAATTCGGCTGGGATGATGACTATGTCCTCATAGGATTGGAAACAAATTCAGCAGATGTTTTTGAATATGATTTTCTCAAATCAGTTGACAGTCTTGCCAATCTGATCAAGAAGCAAAACCATATAGAATCGGTAGTTTCGCCTACAGAGATTGAGATTTACCGCTTTGTGCCCTATATGAATGTGGTGAGCAGTTCTCCATTGTTGCACCTTGACGAAAAAGAAAGATTAAAGGACGACAGTAAGGCCGTTTTTGCCAGAAAAGAATTGGTGGGCAACCTTTTTGCTGCCAATAAAAAATCGGTTGCTTTGATTGTAAGACAATCAGCTGGATTGGAATATGAACAGTGTGATTCTCTTGTTAAAAAGCTGGAATCGCTGGTTCAGCCTTTTACTTCCTTCAAAAAGGTGCATTTTGCCGGTAAATGTTTTGGTCAGACTACCTTTGTAAATCTAACGCGTACGGAGATTGTACTCTTTGTCCTGCTTTCCATTTTGGTAAATATCATCTGTCTGTTCTTTACCTACCGTTCTTTTTGGGGTATTTGGATGCCATTGACTGTAGTAGGTGTCAGTGTAGTTTGGACGCTTGGTACAATGATGATGCTGGGTTACACCCTCGATTTTATTTCCAATATCATCCCAACTATTCTGCTGATAATTGGAATTTCCAATATCATTCACCTCCTGACGCATTTTTTGGCTGAAATGGACACAGGTCTGACCAAAACAGAGGCCTTAAAAACTTCCATTAAAAAAATTGGTACAGCGACTATTTTTACCAGTTTAACTACTATTATCGGCTTTTTGAGTCTGCTTTTTTCAAATGTAATACCGCTCATCAATCTTGGAGCCTTTGCCTCATTGGGATTGGTCTATGCTTTTATTCTGAGCTATACGTTGTTCCCGGCTATGGTCATGCTCTATAAGCCGCAGTTCAAAACCAAAGGAAAATCAGCAAATGACTTTATTCAGGGACTTTTGGATCCTTTGTTCGATTTTGTGCTGCGCAATAAAATTACCGTGCTTGTGGTTTCGGCAGTTCTTATGATAGGCGGTATTTGGGGCAGCTCAAAACTGATTATCAATCAACGTATTCTGGAGGATATCAGCGAGCGTCATCCGCAGATTCAGGCTTCAAAATATTTTGAAAATGATCTGAGCGGGTCCAGACAATTCGAAATGGAGATTAAGTTAAAAGACAGTACTAAAAACTTCCATGATATCAATGTATTGCGAAAATTAGAGAAGGCTGAAAAATACCTGATGGATGTTTATGGAGTTGGCGCCATGTTCAGCCCTGTCGGGATGTTCAAAGAAGCAAACAGAGTACAGCATTCCGGTCAAAATGCTTATTTCAAATTACCTGAAACGGAGTCTGAGATGAAAAAAGCATTGGGACTTGTTGACCGTTATTTGGAAAAAGGTTATCCAAAGGTCTATACTCCCGATCTGAAAACAGCCAGATTTTCCGGTAAACTGGGCGATGTGGGCAGTTTTGAAATTTCAAAAAGATCGGCTGCGCTAAATGCCTTTATTGTTAAAGAAGGTTTGGATAAAGAATTCAATTTCCACATAACGGGTTCAGCGCATTTGATGGAGCTGAACAATGTAAATATTGCCAACAATGTCTATTACGGTCTTTGGTTCAGTTGTGCAATTATTGGCCTCATCATCGGTTTCCTTTTCCGTTCTTTCCGAATGGCTATTATTGGTATAATTCCGAATGTACTGCCTTTGTTGGTAGTCGGCGGTCTGATGGGATTTTTTGGTATCAATATTAAAATCTCCACCTCAATCCTATTTATTCTTTCTTTTGGAATTGCGGTAGATGATACAATACATTTTATGAGCAGTTTCAGATTTGATAGAAGATTGTACCCCAATGATATTGTTGCTGCATTAAGACATACTTACACTTCGACAGGTAAAGCAATTATTGTAACCTCGCTTATTCTATCAGCCGGATTCTCTACTTTAGTATTTTCAAGTTTTGGTGGAACCTATCATATTGGTGTATTTACCAGTATCTGTCTGATAGTTGCGCTTTTGGCAGATTTGATGCTGCTTCCGGTACTGCTGTACTATTTTGGGAAAAATTTCAAAGCGCCTAAGGATAAGGCGGAGTAATAAAAAAGTGGGCTGACTCCCCTCTCTTGAAAAAGAGGCACAATCGCAGAATAATACAGTTTTTCGGCCTGCCGAAAGCTCCGAAGGAGCTGAAAAGCCCCTTCTTTTTGAAGAGTCTCGTC
>JBIKQC010000399.1:0-4661 GCA_044349855.1 Saprospira sp. | reverse complement strand
GCAATTGTCGATATTTTATTGATATCTTCGGTGTTGAATGTATCGGCTATCACTGCGGCTTCTTTTTCCATCAGTTCCCAAAGTTCGGGCAACTCAGTACTAACCTGAATATCTGCATAAAGCAGTCCGACTCTCATTTTGGGACAGCAGGAAATGATTTTATTGTCGAAAGATAGATTTTTCATTGTTTTAATGTTGTGTTGCGGTAAATCTATAAAATTTTGATAAAAAATCCATATTTTAGAGGCTGATTGACTGATCGAACAGGCAGATTTATTGCAGGTAACTCATTTAAGATTAGTAAAATGAAAAATATACAACTGTTTTTGTTTTTGGTACTGCTCAGCTCAAAAATTGCTCTAAATGCGCAGTCCTACACGGTCAAGACCGTTCCGAATCCTAAAACGGCCAACAACAGCTGGGTCTCGGATCCGGATAATTTTTTAAAAGGAGAGACAGTTCAAGTTCTGAACGGTAAAATTAATGCTATTGAAGAATTGAATGGTACCGAGGTTGCTGTAGTCGTTCTAAAAAGCATAGGGTCGGGAGATCCTGCCGATTTTGCAAGCGAGCTTTTCAATTATTGGGGAGTGGGCAAAAAGAGCAGCAATGCCGGGTTGCTTATCCTAATGGTGATGGATAAACGCAGGGTGGAATTCAGAACAGGTTACGGGTTGGAAGAAACACTGACAGACGGACTTTGTGTGCAGATTCAGCAGAAATACATGGTTCCTGAATTTAAAAAAGGGGATTATGACAGGGGCATGATTGCAGGATTGGACGCAACTGCAAAAATTTTGGTAGGTGACACCCGTTGGGAAATTGAACCGCTGAAAGATGAGCTGCTAATTATGGAAGCTCAAGCTGCAAAGAAAGGAAGAAGCTCCGGAAAAGTGAATTATGTCGTTGATATGGACAATATTGCAGCGGATTCAGTCCTAAAAACCAATAATATACTTGCTTCTATAATTGAGGATTCTACGAATTTGACGATCCGTATTTATCTCTACCAGAGTCTGCAGGGTGTGAGTCCGGCAAAGATGTCAGCATATCTGAGAGAGAAAACAAAAATTGAGAGTAAAAACGGAAATCTATGCTTTTTGGTCATTGATAGGGAGGCAAAGGCATCCAATCTCTATTATGAATTTGCTGACAGTTTGAATTATTTTAATGAGCCCTTGCTGATGAATTATATCAGGGATGCTATTGCTCAAATAATTGTTCAGGCCCAACCTGAAAATTTAATTTTTTCTGCAATTCTGGAATTCTATGGTACATTGGATGGAAGTCTGAAGGCTAAAAAAATTGAAAATCAAAGAGCAAAAGAATTGGCTGAAACTGATGTTAATAATAATCACAATGAACATAATCATAGCAATGGTGGAGCACCTTTTTGGTGGAATTTACTGATCTATTATCTGTGGGCATTGAGTGGAATGATTGCTTTAACCTTTATCTTTTTGGGGATTGTGCAGGGCTTTAAAGATCCTTATAAACAATACCATACACTTACTTTCTTTTCATTGGATATTTGGATGTTCCTTTTTCCGCTGCCCTTTATCTTTTTGGGAAAATGGATCGATAAATTGCGTCAGCAATATCGCGATGCACCGCGAAATGATGCTGCAACGGGGCTGCCAATGAGCAGACTCAGCGAACAGGAAGAAGATAAATACCTGAAAGCAGGGCAGATCACGGAAGAACAAATCAATTCTATACACTACGATGTTTGGGCTACCGAGGATCGCAAAGGAATGCTGATATTGCCTTATCCAACACTTTTTTCAAAATACAGCCGTTGTTCAAAATGCCGCACTAAAGCCTATTATTTGGTTTTTAACCGTACGATCAGTTACGCAACTACTTCTTCTACCGGATTGGGAGAGAAAAAATACGAGTGCAAACATTGCAATCATGTGCATCAGTACACCTATATCATTCCCAGAAAATCCGAATCAAAATCATCTTCCAGTGGGGGAGGTGGAGGTGGCGGGTCCTTCGGTGGCGGCAGTTCCGGCGGCGGGGGCGGCGGCAGCAGCTGGTAGGTGGCGAAGTTTCCCTATATGAGCGACTTTTCAATTGGGTTACAAAATGAATTAGGTATTTCACCACAGAAAATCCTTTTACTGTTTAAGGACGAAAAATGGATAGATCATATTGAAGTAGGAAAAACCTGGGACAAAGCACCCATGATAATATAACAATTACTATGAGCGACTTATCAAAAACCACCTTAACTGCAATCCAGGATAACACCTGTGAATTGCATATTGAAATTTACGAAAACAATGAAGATTCCTGTTTGAACGAGGACTTACAAACAGATGAAAGTCTTCTCAAGGCAACACTATTTGCTTTTTTGTTGGAATTGGCTTTGAGCGAACAGCGAAAAGGAAAAACCGATGTAAAATTGGCAGAATGGCTAAAAACCGAAAGTTTTGGAGAAGCCTTTTATGATCCTGCAATAGCCGAACAATTCATTGAATCAGCCGAAATTCTGACTTGGAAACAAGGATTAAAGAAAGAATTGAATGCTGAAGAACTGGAAGAATATGAAAATATGAAAGCATTCATGGACGAAGAAGCATTGCACAACTACTTTTTCGGTCGGGAAGATTTGCAGTTTTCGGCAAGACTTATCCTTAAAGATACAAGTTATTTGTCAGGCTTTAGCATTGGAGAAAGTTCTTCAAATGCTTTGGATACTTTTATTTGTGAATGGTTGTGAATCTGCTTATGAATATTCTATTCCACAACAACAAATCCTTCGAAGTCACTAATGGCGATGAATTTTTAAGCTTTCGTGAAACGGAAGAATTGAGCTATGCCATCATTGAAAAACTGAATCAATTTCGATTGGCTGACGGTGCTTTTTCATTTTCCGTTCCCTTTGATATGATTGATGTTTTTTTTGAATATCAGCAGGATGGAACAGTAATAATTGGTTCACAAATGTATGATGAAACAGAAAGACAGGAATTGCTGTTAAACGCCTCAGATTTTTTTCTGACATTAACTAATGCATTACACGATTATTTCAAAAGTATCGAAGCTGAAATCTCTTTAGAGAACTACATTATTGACAATAATACTGAAAGAAACAAGCGGCGTAAATGGCAATGGGCTCTGTATTACCAACTCGACAAAAATTTCAATGGTCGAAAAGTTGCTGATTTAAGTATTAAAAAAGATAAAATGCTGGTTGCTTTTTTTGAGCAATACAAATTGGTCAGCTCCACAGAAGTAGATAGTTTAGATGCATTTCAAGAATTGATTGATGCCGAAGACCCAATGTACTTGACGATTTATACCGATAGTAAAATGGATGAAAGTTGGCATGAGTTCTTATACTACTATTTTGCGTGGAACTCGAAGCATAATAGGGTTGAATTGATTGAACGCTAAAGTCGTAGGAAAGTCAGTTCAAGGCTTTTTACGATATGGAAGATTGCAATTTGGAAGTATACAATTAGCATCAATTGTTAAAAATAAAGTTAATGAATTTTCACAACTTTTTTTGATCGCGGATTGTTCCTATCTTGCGCTCAACAAATTTCATTCTTTATGAAACGTATCATCTTATTTTATATTGGACTACCGCTGATCTGCCTTTCAAGCGGATATGCATTCTATTTTTTAAATACTGTAGATGTTCAGGTAGCAGAAAATATTGGGCAAAGACAACAGCGCAGGCTTATCGTAAATGACCCTAATAATATGAAAAAGCAGATTCTGATTATTGAATCCGAATACCAACCCGATTCGTCAAAAACTGTTTTGGGCCCAAAAGAAGAAAAAGCCAAAAAAGAATCGGGTAAAGGCTATTTACCCAACGTTGAACTGCTCAAATTCTTTCTGCAAAAGGGTCGTGAGGGTATGCCTGTGTTGAGTATTGGAAATTATTTGCCATTTCTGAAATAATATATGAATTCAAAATAACTTTAAAAAAATCAATATGAAACAATTCAGCAAAATTGCTTTATTCTGCGCAGTTTTAGTCATTTTATCTGCTTTCAAAGCCGATGTAAAAAAGATAGTTTATGATTTTTCCGTAGAGGATATCAATGGCAAAAAGGTGAATCTGTCTGATTATAAAGGTAAAACTTTGCTGATTGTGAATGTGGCATCCAAATGCGGACTTACTCCACAATATGCCGATCTACAGACCTTTTATGAAAAATATAAAGATCAGGGCTTAGAAATACTTGCCTTTCCGGCCAATAATTTTATGGGTCAGGAACCGGGCAGTAATGAAGATATTAAAAGCTTTTGCAAAGATACTTACAAAGTAACTTTTCCTATGTTTTCCAAGATTTCAGTGCAAGGAAAAGATATTCATCCGCTATACAAATACCTGACTCAGAAATCGGAGAACGACAAATTTGATGCTGCCGTAAAATGGAATTTTCAAAAATTCATTATTAACAAGGAAGGTAAAGTGGTAGATGTACTTATGCCAAGAGAAAGAGTTTCGGATGAAGAAATAGCGAAGAAAATTTTAAAGCATCTGAATTAGTTATAAATGAGAGACAATAAACCCCGGACAAAGTTTCGGGGTTTATTGCTTTAATATCCATCCATCTTTGCCAAAAAAGAGGGGAGTTTCCGGAAAATCCTCAATTGTAAGTTCCTTCAAGTGTTTGATGGCCAATCCGCAGGAA
>JBIKQC010000398.1:0-4675 GCA_044349855.1 Saprospira sp. | reverse complement strand
TCTGAAAAACTATCCTGATCACTGGATTTTCCAAAACCCAAGGTAGTTTCGAGTTCAGTATTTAAAGTGACACGATCAAAGAGGATAAATCTCTTACCTATGGAATATTTGAATAAATAGGTTTTAATTTTTGTGCCGGAATAATCATAAACCGTTGACAGTCCGGGATAGTACATTGGCTGATAACTTTCAAGCAAGGGGCTGCCATAGTCAACAAAATGGTCTTTTTCTTCCACTTTGCTGTAAGCCAATGAAGGAGCAAAACTCATGTAAAATCCCAAAGGAGCAATACTGCCTTTTCTTCCTGGGTACCATATCAGTTTAATTCCATAAATCTGTGATTTTAGCTGATAAAATAAACCATGAATGTCCCAATTATATACAAAATTATCGGTTTCATTATAATAAGGCGGTAAAGTTACCGGCGATTTACTTCTATAGGAAAATATCATACCTGTAACAGCATACTGATAGAAAGCAGATAAGGCAACTTTTCTGCCTACGGTAAAATTTAAAGATGCACCAATACGACTGTTAAAACCCAAGGAGGTTTCTTGAGATCCGTAAAGCAGCGGTTTGGCAGCGCCTTTGTTATTCAGATTAGGTCCTCTGAAAGCGACCATTGTTCCAAAATCCCCTTCAATCCAGCATTTTTTTCCCATATAACCGGGAGCTTGAGCTGAAAGTCCGGATATCATGTACAAGGAAAGAAATATGATCAGTATATATCTCATTTTCTGGCTTTTCTTTTAATTTGCTTTAATGAATCGTAGATAAGAGAGGAAAGTAATGCATTTGAGTCATTTCTTTTTAGGACATCATAGCGCAAAACCTCATATTTCTGGTCTTTTACATCATACAAAACTGCATAATGCAGCGATTCATATTGAGGTTTAAGCATCAGGTAGGTCAGCCCACCGCCAATCACAGCCAAAGAAGCTATTCCGAAAGCAACTGAACCTACAGCAAAAGCAGTAAATACAGTGACATAAGAAAGAGGAATAGCGCTAATTCCGAGAATTGAATTACGTAATTTACTAATAGGTTTTCGCAAAACCACAACCCCAGTTTTTAAAACGTATCGGGTACCATATTTTTTTACAATTTCATCAACTTCGTGTTGAGAAAAGCCCGGCATCGTCCAATCTCCAATACGGGTTTGTTGAGAAAACCATTCATTGAGCAGTACAATATCATTAAAGGCTTCTATATCCTCCGCATTCAGGTTATTTACATCAAGAATCACATAATTCAGGTCGGATGCCTGCAGACATTTTTCTATAATTTTTAACAGATTTTTTTGTCCTGACTCGGTTTCAACATATTGATAGGCATTTTCTTTTCTTGCATCCAATTTTAAATAATAGGGGTCAAGCACTAGAACAGAATCGATACCCAAAGCAATTTTACCTCTTTTTCTCCGCTTCTCGTATTTTGTTAATTCAGCTTTACCTAAATCAGAATTATAATATTTTTTGCGCTCAAGCAGTCTGTTGTGTTCTTTTTTTCCGGCTTCAAAATGCTGCACAAAATCTTTATTTTCAATAATATCACCAAATGCGTATTTACTGAAATCAAAATCTGAGGAATTGATTACTTCAGTTTTAACAGTATCGGATGCAATTTGTATGTTTCCTTTGTTCTGATAAGCCAAAAGCACTTCATCAAAACTGACTTTTTTAAAGGATGATAAATCTTCATAATGAAAAGCCAGCTCAATAAACAAATCTTTCAACAAAACTTCAACTTCTTTATTTTCAGAAAATTGCTGATGAACCTGCCAGGCAAATCTGAGTGCAACAATAGTCAGTTCATTGTTTTTTAATTTCGCAAGCAAATGATAAATCTGCTGCTGCGGACCTTCAATTTCCTGATAAGTTGTGTTATTTCGCTGATAATCGCTGTCTTCTTTATCCTTGGCTTCAGCATTCAGATATTTACTGATACCATGAAGTGCCTGCACAATACTTTTTAATAAAAACTCACTGTTTGGATCCTCTTTCGATAAAAGAAAAGCTGTATAAATAGCATCTTCATAGCGAAATTGGTGCAAATAATAATAAACAAGTTCATAACGGGCAATTTTTCTGACCCTGTTAAATATTTCAGCTGAAACCAAATAGGCAGATTTACCGCTATTATCTTCACTTTCAATCAATTTTTTTATAATATTTAAACGGGTATCAATGGCAGGGTGGGTACTTATTAAATCGTTGCTGTCATCAATAGGTTTAATTTCATTTGTTTTGTCCAAATAATATTTTTTGGGAATCAAAATTGTACCGACATTAAAAAAGCTGTTATCAAAAGGTTCAACATCATAAAGCAGATGTGCAAATTTCAATACTTTAAATACGCCATCCAATTCCGATAAACTGTAATTTGTTTTTTTGTAAAAACTCAAGCCGTCATTATCAGCTTCCAGTTCCAATTCTTTACTGTACTTATTTTTTGAAACGAGCGTCTCGTCAAAATCAGTCTGCTTTAGCAGTTGCGTTCTGGATATATTGCGGTCTATACTTTTTTTATTCAAAAATTTATTGAGGGAATGACTCTTTTTAACATGCGACAATTCATGTGCTATGATAAATGCCAATTGAGCTTCGCTTTCCAACTGAGCCAATAAACCCATATTGATAAATATGATGCCCTGTTGCGTAGCAAATGCGTTTACTGCCGGAGATCTCAAAATAAAAAACTGAACCTTACCCTTCAATTCAGGAACTTGTTCCAATACTTTATCGGCAACATTATTAACATACTCATTTAAGGGAGTGCCGAAGAGTACTTTTCCGCTGAGCAGCAGGTCGTCGACAACAAAGTTGGTTTCCAGATAAAACTGTTTCTGATCTTTATTATTTCTGGCTCTCAGATCCTTTTCCATTTTAATAATCTCGGCTTTGTACTTTTCAGTAGAAGAGCTGAGGAAAATATCCGGAATAGGGCCGCTGTTCTTTAACAGGGTATATCGGTTAAAATTCTGAGCAAAACTCAAATGGAAAATCAATAAAAGGACTGCCGACAATAAGTATTTCATCTGCGTTCAAAAAATGTGAAGTCGGCATTTAAAAATGCAGACAAATAAAATTGATGCGCCTTAGAAATCAGAAAAAAATTTGAAAAAAGATCGCTGAGGACTGACTTAATTTCAAAGTTATTGAGTGTTATTCAGAAAATGAAATTTTGAAAATAAAATCTGTTTGAATTTATTTGTTTGAAGCTGCTCTGGATTTATCTACCAGCCCCAGAACCTTGTTTCTGAGTGCATACATACCATTAATATGTTTTCTTGCGCCTGAATTCATTAGCATAACAATGGCAAGATCTTTATCGCGAAAGACCGCAACATGAGCATAAAAGCTACCGGCATAGCCATCGTGTGAAGAAACGTTTTTGTACTGATTGTTTATCCAACCAATACTGTAGGCGGGGAAGCCTGACATCATATATTCGTAAGTTTCTTTTTTTAAATAGTCATTATCAGTGCCTTTCAGACCTTTCAGATGTTCCTGAACAAAGACCGCATAATCGTTAATAGAAACATTAATATCGCTGCTGGGTGCTAAGTAATCGCTTAGTCCGTAGCGAAGCTGTGGAACATGCACCATGAACATATTTTTTTCATTGAAATGTCCCAAAGGCTGATCGGGACCCAATTTGTAGGGCCAGCCCAATTCGATACGGATACCCAATCTGTTGGATACTTCCTCTTTCATAGCAGTTTCCCAGGACATGCCGCTTACTTTTTCCAAACAGGCAGCTACTACAACATAGTTGGCATTGGAATATTCATATTTGTAGGAAGGAACATTCATCGGTTTTTCGCGCATGACCCATTTTGAGAAAACAATACGGTGATCCGTTGAAGTGAAAGTATCCCTCATCCAGGGCACTCCGGCAAATTCTTCACTTTTCATATAGGGTTTCAGTC
The DNA here is from genome assembly GCA_044349855.1 of Saprospira sp. Taxonomy (GTDB): domain Bacteria; phylum Bacteroidota; class Bacteroidia; order Chitinophagales; family Saprospiraceae; genus Saprospira. The sequence goes on along the minus strand of JBIKQC010000398.1, from coordinate 744 downwards.
CGGAACGATGTGTGAGAAAATGAGTGAGTGTCATTTTTCTAAAATCCCTGTGAATATAAGGTTCCCATTCCGGAAAAAATTCCAACAGCGGTGTATCCCAATTTAAAAGTCCTCTTTCCACTAACAGTGCTGCCCAATAAGCGGTAAATGCTTTTGTATTGGAACCTAAATGATAGCGATCCAAAATATTTACCGAATCTTTTTTATTGTCTCTTCTGCGCAAACCATAGGCATCAATTGCGAAAAATGTATCACTGCTGAATACAGCCACTGCTATAGATGGGATGCCATAGGAATTTACTGCATCGCGCAAAAATGGGCGAATGTCTGTTTTTTGAGCCTTTAGCATATTGAAACAGAGGCAGAGCAATAGTGCAGTAAAACGCATTTTGGAATAAGAGGAAAAAGGAACCTAAGGACCGTGAAGCGAACCGAAGGACCACGAAGATAATAGATGAAAGACTTGATCTATAATATAAACGCAAAGAACACAAGAAATCACGCTAAGCTTGCAAAGAGTACCATGTGTTTTTTAAGAAACCAAGTGTTTTTGAAGACGAGATTATCATATTAAGTAATCGAGCATAAATAATGATATGTTATCAATGAATGGATTTTTTATACTGACAAGGCAGAAAACACAGCTGAAGTGGTCTCGTCACAAATGACGAGAGCGAGGCTTTCTAAGGAAGTCAGAATGAAAAAGACTTCATTCGCTTCGCGGAGCCTTCGGGTTCAAAGCTA
>JBIKQC010000397.1:0-4680 GCA_044349855.1 Saprospira sp. | reverse complement strand
AAATTTCAAAATCCAATGTGTTAAAAAACCTAAAGCTTTGGTTATTAAGCTTTAAACAATTGAAAAGTATATCAAATATTCATGAGCGGCAAATTTGGTTAAAAATCAAGCCGCCTTATTTCTTGTATCCCTTCGAAACTGCTTGCAACATTTCAACGTACACTAAAGTTATAATCTTATAAAGTATTAATAATTTTTTGCTTCTATTATTAAGTAAACCTTTAGTGAATTGCATTCGTATTATTTAGCTTGCCTTTTACACTGGAACCCAAAAGCTAAACGTATTAAAACCCAAAGCGAACCCTACAGGAAGCGGATAGAATTTCCAATAACATATTTGAGTTTAATACTTTTTAAAATGCTAAGTAGTTTCTAAAACTAGAATTCAACATAAAAAATTAAAATTAAAAAAGGCCTGAAGAGTAGACTTCAGGCCTTTTATATTATGAATAGTTCCAATGATTATTGGTATCTACGCTTTGTGTTGGGTTTACCGGTTTTTATTTGATTTCCACCAGGGAAACGATTTCCTTTTGGAGAACCTACGCGTGTCATTGCACAACGGAAACCAATAGTTGAGCTTGATTTATCTTCATCCATGAAACGGCGTGCTCCGGGAGAAAGCCAATAAGCGCGGTCTGGCCATCCGCCTCCTTTGTAAACACGTGCCTTGTCTGAAATAAGTGAATGTTTACTGTACTCGTACATGTGTTTGGTTTGATCATCAAGCTCTGAATAGTTCAGTCGTGATTGCTGATCACCATCTAGGTAGTTAATAACATTTGATTTTTGGAAGTTTTGACGACCGGATATGTCCTCATCTGCCAGTGGTTTGTATTTCAAACGGCCGAGACTGTCAACACCTACAGGGTTACCATCAGCATCACGCTCAACTTGTGTGAATATATTACCACGCATTGGATTAAGATCCTGTGTTTCAACATCACGAAGTGTTGTACTGGTCATAGGACGATATACATCATATACCCACTCGTTCACATTACCTGCCATATTGAAAAGACCGTAGTCATTAGGAATATAAGAACGAACTGGAGCAGTGATGTGTGCATTATCATTCAGTGCACCTGCCATACCCATGTAGTCACCGCGGCCACGTTTAAAGTTGGCTACTATCATACCCTGGTAGCGGCCATGCATTGGATAACGCACAGTGGTACCATTCCAAGGATAGATGCGACGGTCACTGATACGCTCATCTTTAGAATAACTCTGGTTACCGATAAGTGCAAGTGCTGCAAATTCCCACTCAGCCTCTGTTGGTAGTCGGTAAGAAGGAAGCATAATACCATCTTCGAAACGAACACGGCGTTCCTGTCCATCTGCAGGATTCACCATTGGCTTTGGCCCTGGCTGCGCTTCGTAAAGACCAGCGAGGTATGAACCTGTACTAAAGGTATTTTCACCCTGCTGTCCTTCAATAGAAGTTGGGTCTATCATACCCTGTTCTATAAGAATCATTTCATTTACACGGTCACCGCGCCATTTGCAGAATTCTGCAGCCTGAAGCCAGGAAACTCCCACAACGGGATAGTCCATGTAAGCCGGGTGGCGAAGATATGTTTCAACGAACGGTTCGTTGTAGGAAAGCTCTTCCAACCAAACCAAAGTATCTGGAAGTGCCTGATTGTGAATCTGCGGCATTTCAGGATATACACGCTGAAGGTAGAACAGATATTCCAACCATTCGATATTTGCAATTTCTGTTTCATCCATATAAAATGAAGAAACAGTTACACGACGGGCTACATTTCTATAATCAGACATTACGTCTTCTTCAGTCATACCCTGATTGAAAGTACCACCTTCAATAAAAACTAGGTTGGGGCCGGTCATCTGACCTTTGTATTCGAGAGGTTTCTCAAAGCCTCCCCATTGTTGGGAATTGAAACCCCATCCGGTTGTCGCAGAGCGCTCTTCACGCTTACAAGATGTTGTGGCAATCAACATCCCTGCTAAACCAAGCAAAATTATTTTTTTCATCTGCAAGCAAGTTTTTTTTATTTAAAATAAAAGGCAATGACAAAAATAGAAAAAAAATGCGATTACCTAAACAAATTTAAACAATCGTTATAATTCGTTCCTTTGTTTTTTCTTTCAAAGTTCAGAATAAGAGAAATTTCATGTGCTCCGCCGGAATTAACCCCAAGTCCTGAAACGGTGAGATCAAAACTGTATGCAATTTTCAGATACGTCATCTCATATCCGGCCATCAAAATAACGGCATCAGCATTCGAAAAAGTATGTCTGAACCAAATTCCTCCAAAAAAAGATTCATGTTGTGCATATGCACCCAAATTTAGCTGTTGAAACTGTCTTTGTTTGGTAAACAGTATATTTGGTGATAAAAACGTCTTCTTCTTGTTTTTATTGTATTCCCCTAACGGAATTTGACCTCCGGCATGAAAAGTAAGTCTCAGCGGCAGTTCCCCATCCAAATTATTGATTCTGAAGAACCCTTCTTTGGGTGCATTCAGGTGTTTTATTGCTACGCCGCCGTAAATGTAACGAGTGTGAAGCAAACCACCAAAACCAAAGTCAAAATAATTGATATTTTCAACAGGTCTTGCTTCTCCGGTTTGGTTAAGATTACCGTTTGCATCAAATGCACCTGTCTCTACATTCAGCTGATCCAGAAAAATTAATTTATCCCAGGCCAATCTTTTGTTTACAAAATTAGCTTCTAGCCCTGTTCTGAAATACATATTTTCGTTAAACTGAAGATTGTACGCATAACTCAAACCAAGCTGTGTAGCATTATAAATGCCGTTACCAGCTACATCAGCCAAAACCGAAACACCGAAACCGCTGTTCAACTGCTTGGACAACTGACTGTAAGAAGCTGCATAGGTAGCATAAGCCTGATTGAGGTTGGGCCACTGATTGCGATAGTTAAGATGGAATACCGGCGCTTCTGCCGTACCTGTCAATGCCGGGTTAAGCTGAAGGGGCGAAGCGTAAAACTGACTAAAAACTGGATCCTGCGCTGAAACAGGAGTAGCTGTAGCCAATAAAATGGCGTAAAAAAGAATAATTTTTTTATATTTTCGCATGGAATTGCATTTCATACCAACACTTTTATGATTAGCTTCGTTTTCTATAACGGACAGAATCTGACTAATTGTGTACCAAAATTAGATTAATTATCAGGCATTAGTAATTTTATTCGTAAAAATATCTGCGCAATACTATTTTGTTGTAAGTATTCTCAATTTTATCGCTATAATTGTATTCCCATCCATTGAGCAGAAATAATTTAAAAATCTGTTTTTTTATCTTTTCTTTTTTATCGAGGAAAATATTCCCATTAACTTTAAACGTAAAACTCAGTTTTTGGTTATTAATTTCGAAGCAATTTTTACCGCACTTTTCAAAGACAGACTTATGTCATCCAATTTCAATATATATTTTCTAATTACACTTTTTACAGCACTTTTTTTGGATGTTGCTGCACAGGGTACCTATATTAGTACCATACCGGTTAAAATGCAGTGGGATGCTGCACCCAAAGCTATTAGCAATGATGCGGAAAAATATTTTTTAACTTTCAGTGGCGCTGCTTTTGACGAGTCTGAAATGTTGCCGATAAAAATTGAGCGAGTTAACCTCAATGGTCCGGGAACGGTACGTGTGGAGCTGCAACAGGCAGTTTATGAGCCAATTGGAAATAGTGTTGAGTGGGGACAGGCGGCCATCAACAAGGAAATCCTTTTTAAATCGGAAGTCTCTGCACAACGTGGAAGCTATGCTGCACTAATACAGTTTGTACCTATCAGAAAAAATCCACTGACCGGACAATTTGAAAAACTGATAAGCGGGGATCTTAAAATATATGCAGAAACTTCACGAAACCCGGCCCCTGCAAAAACAAAAAACTTACAGGTTTCAAAGCTAAATGATGGTCAAATCTATAAATTTACTGTTAGCGGCAGCGGTATTTATAAACTGGATTACAATTTTTTACAAAGTTTGGGTGTAGATGTTCAAAATATCGATCCTCGAAATATTCAAATTTTAGGCAACGGCGGCAAAGCACTTTCCGAAACGGTAGGCAGTACATTGCGAATTGATGACCTGATGGAAAATGCCGTTTATGTTCAGGGTGAATCTGACGGCAGTTTCGATAATTCTGACTACCTTATATTTTATGCTCAGGGAAATGATTATTGGACTTACAATTCTGCCGATTCAATTTTCAACCGGTTTCAAAATATCTACACCGATAATATCAGTTATTTTGTAAAAATTTCAGGAAATCAGGGCAAACGGATCGGAAGCAGAGCCTCTATTGCTAGTACAGCTTACAATACAAGTACTTATGATGCATTGCAGCATTATGAATCCAACGAATTGAATCTGATGGAAAAGGAGTTTGCGCTACCGCCAAGCGGCAGACTATGGGTAGGCGATCCTTTTCAGATTTCACGCAGTCAGACTTTCAATTTCAGTTTTCCCAACCGCATCGCCTCAGATACAGTTAAAATACAGTCAATATTATACTCAAGAGCATTCAATCAGGGCAGTTATGAAGTAAAAGCCAATAATTCAAGCATTTTCAGTTCAAATATCAGTTCTGTCAATAATTATATCTATTCAATTTATGCCAGAACCCTCAAAGGCAGAGTCAACTTTTTTACTGCCTCTAACAATATAGACATCAAT
>JBIKQC010000034.1:0-16883 GCA_044349855.1 Saprospira sp. | reverse complement strand
TTCATTCTTACACCTATAATAATACCCAGAGCATTGAAATTGTTGGTGCTTGTCAGCTTGTCCATCGGTTTATCCCGATCAACACTAGTAGTATTAATGCCGCCCACTCCTTCAAAAGCATTTGATTCTGTAGTGAGTTTATCAACAAAATTAATTTCACGTTCAAAAACAGAAAGGGAGCCAACATTATCAGTGACTTCACCTGTTGTAAGGTCTGTGAAATCAAACTGAATTGTTTCTGCATGTTTAGATTTTATGCGGAGCCCGGTATACCTCAATTCGGCAAAAATGTTAAAATTTTCATTTGGCCAGGAAATATTGGCACCCATATAAGATTCAAATCCCACTGTGAAATTTCCGCTTACTTTACGAACCAAATAGGTATTATTATTGGCAATCTGATCTGTCCTGTCCAGCTCAACATAAGTAAAACCCATTAGCGGCAATACCGCACCAAAACCCGCATAAGGCCTGATAAGTCCATCACTTGCACGAACAAAAAACGAAGGTGTAGCCCTCAGCTGTCGGGTATAAGCAAAGGAAATCTCATTTAAATTTGTGGTTATATTTGTAGATTCTGTTACATACTTTTTCTGGCCAAAAAGGTAGTAAATATCCAATTCGAGACCAAAGTTTTTTGTAAAAGTATAACCGCCCGCAATTCTGAGATTCCCTCCGCTGCCGATTGTACCGTAGATATTTTCCTTTGAAATAATTGTATTTGAAGTCGGCGAGGTTCTTTCCACAATAGTGATCGGCGTTGAGAAATTATCATTGGACACCGACAAACTGTAACCTCCTCCCAGTTTCAAGTAGCCCTGAGAATAGGCCGGATTGGCCAAAATTACAATACTTAGCAAGGCAAAAAAATTGATTTTTTTCATAATTTTAGGGTCGAACTGTAAGCTTGAGTTTAGAGGTTCATATTTTTATCGGCATTACCGCTAATAATTTCTAATTTTGCAGGGAGCTGCAGCATAAAATTGTTTAATGCGATGCTCTAAAATAAGTTGTTTTGAATAATTAACAAATATTATTCGGTAATTTTAAATTTAAACCAATTCAATAGTTAATAAACAGCGTTTTTAGCTATTTGAATATTCCTTTATACTTTTATGAAGATTCTCGATATTGCCCGTCAGGTTTTTGAAATTGAACGGGCTGCACTAAAAACAATCAGCAATAAGCTCGATGCCAATTTTGAAAAGGCCGTCGGGGTTCTGCTGCAATGCAGCGGCCGAATTATAGTTTGCGGTATGGGAAAATCGGGGCTTATCGGTAAAAAAATTGCCGCAACCTTTGCTAGTATCGGCCGTCCGGCATTTTTTATACATCCTTCAGAAGCAATTCATGGCGATTTGGGCATGATTATGCAGGGCGATTGTTTTCTGAGCATCTCCAATTCGGGGGAAACGGATGAACTGCTGCAACTGATCCCACATATAGAAAAAATGGGCCTGGCGCATATCAGTTTGACCGGAGTAACCGAATCAACTCTGGCAAAACATGCCAATATTGTGCTGAATATTGCCGTTGAAACAGAGGCATCCAATCTGCAGGCTGTACCTATGGCCTCGGCTATGGCTGCTTTGGCAATGGGTGATGCGCTGGCGGCGGCGCTCATACATGTTTCGGGTTTCCGTCAGGAAGATTTTGCTGTCTTTCATCCCGGAGGGAGTCTGGGTAGGAAAATTTTGACAAAAGTGGCCGATCTGATGCGCAAAACAGATTTGCCGCTCATTCAGGCAAACAGCAGTCTGCGCGAGGTGCTGATGATTATGTCGAAAGGCATGCTCGGTTTGGCAATCGTTTGCGATTCCGAACAAAAGATTTTGGGTATTATCACCGACGGAGATCTGCGCAGGGCATTGGAAAACAGTAAAGAAGAAATATTTTTCAGCCTTTCTGCAACAGACATTATGACGAAAAATCCAAAACAGGTCAGTGCTGAAGCTTCTCTTCTGGAGGCCGAAGAAATGATGAATCAGCACAAAATCACCTCCCTGCTGGTATTGAAAAACGGATTTCCGGAGGGAATACTGTCAAAACAGATGATCCGCTAAAACCCTATTTGCATTTTCAAGTATAAATAAAATATATGCTTTACAAAACACTTCAATCTGAACACTTTCTGGTAGCAGGTCCCTGTGTAATTGAATCTCCGGCACTATTGGACGAGGTAGCTGCTGTTTTAAAGGAGATTGAATCGCGTCTGCCTATAAAAATAATTTTCAAAGCTTCTTTTGATAAGGCCAACCGTACTTCTATCAATTCTTTCCGTGGTCCGGGCATGGAAAAAGGGCTACAAATGCTGGCTGATATAAAAAGCAAATACGGTTTTCCCCTGCTCAGTGATATTCACGAAAGTTATCAGGCACTGCCTGTAGCCGAAGTTGTGGATATTTTGCAGATTCCGGCCTTCCTCTGCCGACAGACCGACCTTTTGGTAGCTGCTGCAGAAACCGGCAAAATCGTGAATGTAAAAAAAGCACAGTTCCTCTCGGGACTTGACATGAAACATGTGGTAAATAAATTGGAAGAGGCCGGAAACAGTCAGATTTTGCTTACTGAACGCGGAACAATGTTCGGATATAATAATCTGGTGGTCGATTATACCGGCATTTTGGATATGATGCAGTTGGGCTATCCGGTGCTTATGGATGCCACGCATTCGGTACAAAAGCCGGGCGGAGCAGGAGGAAAGAGCGCGGGGAACAGGGCTTATGCTCCATTGTTGGCTCAGGCTGCCGCCGCTATTGGCGTAAAAGGCTTTTTTATTGAAACACATCCCCGTCCGGATGAAGCCCTTTCAGATGGGCCAAATATGCTGTTTTTGAAAGATTTGGAGCAGCTTCTGAAAAAAATTATTAATATTTCTGAGCTTGTAAATAAATAAAAACCTAGAGTTTACGTTTTGTTAATGCAATGGCCTGATAAATAATAAAGACTAAAATAAAATCATAGTTTTTATTGACCCTTATTTACATAAATTTAACAATTTGGTAAGATATTTGCATTTAGCAACTTTGCAAAGAAATAAAAATAAAAAAAACAACCTGAAGGGGACATGCTGCAATCTTCAAAAATAAACCCGGCCAAATTTAAACACTACGCAAAGATCAGCGATCATAAACATCCGCAGGCTTTGGATATGGTTTTGGATTTGGTAAAACCGGAAACTGCATTGGAAAAGACTATCATTCAAAATAATGATTGGCTTGAAGGTGCTTTTTGGGGTGAACCTAGAGCCGGTCATCCGGAAGGAAAGGTTGTCTTTCATATCCGCGAGGTTTTGGACAATGTAGATAAAATCACACAAAATCCGATCCTGAGACAGCAGCTCCGTTTGGTAACGATTGTTCACGATAACTTCAAACACTTGGAGGAGACGGCTCGTCCGCGTCAGGACTGGTCAAAGCATCATGCAGTTTATGCTATGAAGTTTGCTCAGAACTATATCGATCAGCAACATATTCTGAATGTCATTGAAATGCATGACGAGGCTTATTATGCCTGGCATTTGTCAAAAAAACAGGATAGCAATAGGGCTTTTCTTAGACTGGATGGCCTTTTCGAAAAGCTGGGCGACGAGCACAAACAACTGTTCTATCTTTTCTTTAAATGCGATACCTTCACAGGTGACAAAACCCTGACACCGGTAAAATGGTTTGAAGATCAGGTTAAAGATATTGAAATAGCGGTTATTTGAACACCTAAAACTATCTGAAGATTCTCCTCTTTAGTTTATAATACATTTAATATGTTAATTTTTTTAAAAAAAAAGGATTATTTTTAAAGTTGACTTGACTTTTTATAAATTATTCATTTTATTTGCAATCCGAACTTTTTCCTAAAAGTTCGGATCTTTTGTTTTTATCTATAACCCTAACTGACTGTTTTATTAAAGGATGCGTTCTCATCCTCACTATCTCTCTAACTGCTATAATCGAATTATATTTTAAGGAAAAGAATTACTACATGAAGATTAACCCCAAAATTGCCAAAACCCCTGAGGACTTAAAAGTAATTGAGTTCAAAAAAATGAAGGTGCTTATCAAAAAAGAACTGAAGCGCCTCGAAAAACACACAAATCCAACTGAGCCAACACAGTTTCTCATTCTCGGTGAATTTGACTATCCCGACAAGGCGGCGATGGCCCTTCCTGTGTTTGGTGCCTGGAAAGGCAAATTTAAGGATTATGCGAAAAAAGATGTTGTAAAGGATAAACTGGGCGCTATTGGCACTGCTTATTTCGGCGGTATAGACGAAAGCGGACAGAAAAAAGTACACCTGAATCTCGCCAAGGGATTAGGTAAAAACAAAAGCGGGAAATTGGAGCGCACTCTGAAAAAGCTCATTCCGCAAGCCACCTACAATGTCATTTTCAGCGAAATGGACGAAACTCTGCTGGATGCCCTGGAACAGAAACTGGATGCTGCACCGGAGGTGGAGGAGGTTTTTGAGGATGAATCAGCTGATGATTTAGTAGATGACAATCAGGATATCCGACAGATACTTATTGAAAATCTCAAAGAGATTATATCAACTTTGGAAAAAGTTAAAAACGTTGTAAATCAGGTTAAACAAAAACAGGTCTCCAAAGAAGATGCTTTAGATGATGTCATTAATCTTGATGACCTGATATTCGAATGGTTGGAGATATATAATAAAGAAGCTAATGATTCAATAAAAATTGAATTTAATACAAACAAAGCAGATGTACTTAAAATTGAAGAAGCCGTTTTGAAATTAATTGACAGTATTAATAATCCAATAATTACGAGTGAAAATTTTAATAAGGTTATTTCTGCCACAACACCACCTGAAACTCCTATATTATTAAACGTGCCTCATAAAACTCAGAGCCGCGGTTCTACTAATTGTTTGAATATTGCCGCAGATATGATTGAAACCTATCTCAATGGCCAAAAATTAGGGTTTCTCGAGGTTGATTATAAACAGTTAAGGTATAAAAACCCGGCGACTGGACTGATGCTTGTAGAACAGGTTGATTTAAGAGGAAGAGTATATGCCCCAGGTAAAAATTCTGATAAAGCTTTAGCATATATAAATAGTTGTTTAGAAAAAAATATCCCTGTTTTAGTTGGAGTCAGTGTTGTGAATTTTAATGGATTAGATACAAAAAATCCAAATTTAGTAGGTATAAATCTAGATGGTAGATACAATGAAGGAACAACTGACCATTTTATAACTATTGTAGGAAGTTTCAATAATGGTGGTGAAATAGGTTATTATTATTTAGATCCCGGCTCTGTTTCAGCAGTTCAGGCTAATCAACTTGTAAGGTCTAAGGTTAAGGAACTAAGTTTTGCGTGGCAAGATCCTAGCATCTCTTGGGGACAAGGCTATGTATTGAGTAGAGTTTTGGAATATAAACTACCAATTGAAGCTTTTGATCCAAATAACACTGAAAACCCAATCAGTGGAGATTTACAATCAACCGTACAAAAGGGAGTTGACAGTGCTGATGTTGCTTTGGTTCAATATTATCTTAATAAATGCGGTGCAAATCTAGTAATAGACCGAAACTGTGGTACAAATACCCAAAATGCCATTATTGATTTTCAGTTAAGAAATAATATCAATCCTACAGACGGTATAGTATCTCCTGAAAGTCCAACTTGGTTGGCGCTGAAAGAAAAATCCGGAATAAACCCTGCTCCTGCCCTCTCACCCGAAGACATACAACTCTCTTACGAAGGGAGTATACAAAAACTGTCGGCAGACAAAGATTTGCGGCTGCGCGAAATGCTTGCAAATGCCGGAGAGCCGACTGCAACGATTATCAACACTTTCCGTTCAGCGGCGGAACAGGCTGCCGTCATGTTTGCCAACATAAAACAGTTGGGGCCTAAAGTCAACAGCAAGCTGTATAGAGTTCCCGCTGCTGCAGCACAGGTGGTAGCTGCTTACGAAAAAGCAGTATCTGAGGGAATTTCAGAAGATGCCAAACTGACCGGAGTAATTCTTGAGGCTATAGAAAAAGTTGGCGCCGACCAATTGTCGGGACATTGTGACTCAGGCAATCCGGCTGTGGATATCATGCCGTCCTCCATCAAAAACAGATCAAAATTTGAAAAGATTTTTAATAACAAAAGTCTGGTTGCAAAATTTGTTGCGCCGCCAAAAGACAGTTCCTATCATATTGAATTTAAATAATCTATAAGTCATGAAAACTATTAAATTTTTAGTACTGCTATTGATATTTCCCTTCATTTTTGCCTGTAAGGGCACAGACAAAACAGAGGAAAAAACGGATAAAAAGGATTCAACTCAGGTTGAGATTCAAACTGATAATAACAAAACTGTCGATAATGGTTTACCGGCAGCATTTAAGGATTATCAGGTACTGAAACTGCCAATTATTTTGGAAGAAACCAAAGATATCGATGTTGCCAGAGAAAGGATTAAATCCGCAGGTCTTTCACAAATGTCGCACTCAGAAAAAGCAAAAAAGTGCCTATTTAAGGTAAATGATAACCTTTTTGTTGAAGTTCAATGCGGGGAAAGGGTTTTTGGAAATCTGGCAATGTTTTTTCAAGCACTTGACAAAGAAGGAAATAAATTAGGCAATGAAAATCAAATATTTTATTTGAGTACAGATAATAATCAAATCGGTGTAAATGAATATACCTCTAAAATAACAATAAATGAAAGAGAAATTATTCAGGAAGCAAATAATAAACTAACTCCATGGGAAGATCAAATTAAAATAACCAAATCGAAAAGCGTTATTAAAATTAATAATGACGGAATAGAATCAAATTATTAGAATAAGTTAATTTTTGAACCTAAGTAACTAAAATTATGGCAGATATAATATTGCATGAAACAGTTCTCTGTTTTGGTACCGAAGGATATCCTAAAGGAGATGATATTTATGATATTAGATACCCCGGTTGGGCAGGAGAAGGTTCCGGAATTCATATTGATATTGGATTTGATATTGGCGCAAGTGGTTATTCTCCTGAAAGAATTCAGTTTTTAATGGAAAATAAAGGTATAGAACAGTGGCAGATAAATGAATTTAAAGTTCACTGTTACAGAACATTTAATGCAGAAATACCAAATGAGAATTTAGAAGCAAATAAAATTGTGGAAAGATTAAGGGATGAATTAAAAATAAAATGGACACAGCAACAATGTTGAGATTTCTTGGAAATAATGAAATCTCAACATAATGAAAGAGTTAAATCATATTTAATCTTTATTAAAAAATAATATTATGAAAATTTCAAATATCATATTTATTTTAACAGTAATATGTACTTTAAGCTGTAAAAGCAACAACGCGAAAGATCCTATTGTTGAAAAGAATAAAAAGGAAGAAAAAAGGATTGAGCTTACAGCAGAAACTATACTAAGTAAAATCCCTACTTTATCTACTCCTTTTGAAATAGATTATATTAAAGATAAAGAAGCGCTAAAAAAATTACAGGAAAATTCTGTTGAACTTACATTGAATGAGATTAAGATTTTGCTGCCCAAACATGAATTATTTCCTAATATGTCAGGTGAACCAAGACCTACAAATTTTTTCAAATTTGAGTTGGATGGTCTGAAATTAGTAGGCACATTTCAAATAAAATTTGATAGTCCAAACAGTTATACCAATTATTTGCAAATGCAACTGCTAAAAAATGGTCAGACAATTGGTGATGAATTTAAAATTCCATTTGAGGGGGGAGCATACAGTGGTGGTTTAATCTCATCGGCATTTATTACAAGGGAGTTGATTACTTTCAGAAAAATTAGTAATCAAGCAGACTCCAATGGCTCTACCAAAATTGTTTCAGATGAAAAAGAGACATTTGTAATTAAAGAAAATGGCATATTTAAAAAATAGGAATATCCCTATAATTTATTTTAAACACTTTTATAATATTAATTATCTATGGCAGATATAGTAATCCACCACAGTGCATTTGCATTATCAACTGAGGTTGTTCTTTATGAAGATCCAAAATATTATGCTGGTTACCCCAATTGGGCAGGTTATTTTTCAGGTATTGGAATAGGAATAGGCTTTGATATTGGTGCTAGTAAAATAACTCCAACTGACCTTGAAAAGCTGCTAACTCTAGCTAAAGTAGAATTGTGGATAATAAACGAACTTAAAAAAACCTGTAATATAACCTTTGATTATCGTAAACCGGAAGATGTCGTTGAAGCTGAAAAACTAGTTCATAAATTAAAAATAGAAAAAGGTATAAAATTAACACAACAACAATGCTTAGACTTTTATGAACTTACAAAAATTGAACATAAAATGGAAGTTCAAAAATATTTTAATAAGTCTTTTGGACAACTTCATGATGCATTAAAAGAAGTTTATATTAAAATTCATTATGGTTCACCTTTATTAGCAAAAAAACTTGGTGAAAGATTTGATTTACTTTTGATTTCAAATGATTATGAAAAACAATGTGAGGAATGTGTTAAATCCCTAGAATGGGTTATTGCTAACTATCAAGGTGTTCACCAACAAGTAGCTATAGGATTTAAAAGATTTGTATATACTTTACTTTCAAACTTAAGAAAAAAAAATAATGTTATAATTAATCATGAGCCTACAACAGTTTCAGAATTGATTAAAGATAATTCTTATGAAATAATTTCAGAAATCTCTAAGGAAATTAATAGAGATTTTAGGAATGCAGATCAATTAAGACTTGTTGTGGAAAATACTAAAAATAAACAACCTTCAGTTTCTGGCCCGATTACTAAAGAATCAATCTTAGACGGGATGAGTTTTGTAAAAAATGGAACATTGATTATTCAAACAGCACAACAAAAACTTGTAGAACTAGGCTGTTATGAACGTGCTGGAATTGCCGGAGGTATGGCAAACGCCGATGGCTCTTATGGCGATAACACAAACAAAGCCCTCATTCAGTTCCAAACGGAAAATAAATTGGGTAAAACAGGTGTCCTTGATGAGGATACAAAAAATATCTTATTAAATATTACAAAAAAGGAGAAAGGAGGGTTTTTTGACTTTTCTACAGATGACGATAATAATCAAAAACAAGAAGTAAAAGTAAAAGAAAAAAACCTAGTAGAACAATTCCTCGAAAATTTCAAAAATTATCAGCCAAAAGCTGCCGTTGAAGGAACTGACTATATACTTCTTTTTAAAAATACAGCATCAAAAGGTAAAGGTAAAATCAGTGGGTCAGTTGGTGTGGGCGGTAATAATAAACCTGAAGATGTGGTTATTGTCAGGGCACTGCTCTCCAAGTTAGGATATCTGTCATTCCATATTGAAAATTCGTTTTTTGATTTTAATATGTATGCTTCTCTTGAGAAATCCCTATGCACAGCAGATGCCGACCTATTTAATTCAATAAAAAATCTGCAAAAAGACAATGGACTTGCCTTTCAGAATGGCCGGGTCGATCCCGAAGGTGCCAGCATGACGATTTTAAACGGTGGAAAAATTCAACAGCAGACAGTTATCAACAACAATAATACTAATAACAATATTACTCCAGAACCCGGCCCTATAGAACAGCCGGAGGGCAAAGAAGGCTTACGTAAAATACAGACTTTGCTTATAAAAGAAGGTTTTCTGGCAGCTACCTATTTCTCATCCTACAGCAACAGTACCGTCAGTTCAGCCGATGGGGTTTGGGGCAATGCATCTGCTAATTCTCTGCTGGAATATCAAAAGAAATATGGTCTTTCTCCAACTGCTAAAATAGATAAGGAAACCTTGGATTTTATGAAAAACAGGAACAGTAAACCCAAAGAGGAAGAATTCAGCACAGTTGAAGTTAGCGCCGGATCAGGTTTTTACCCTTGTTTCAATTAATACAAATTAAAGACTTAGCAAAGGCCGTCCAAAAGTCCGGACGGCCTATTTTTTTATTGTATTCCAAAAATTATCGAATTGTTACCCCTTTTTGCGTTTTTCCAGCAGATAAACATATCTCAGAAAAACACCCCAGGCCAGTACTTTGCAAACGATCATGCCTTCTTTTCCGTCGCGGAATCCCTGTTTCAGAATATAATGTTTAAAAAAGCGGAACGCCGGTTTTATATAGAGATGAAACCAGGTTATATTGCCTGTTTTCGCGTCATAATCAGCTGCCGACCATTTTGCGTAGCGCTCCATTTTTGACAGAAATTGGCTCATGTTTTTATAGGTGAAGTGTTGCAAACGACCTTTCAATTTGCCGATATTGCCATCTGTTTCAATTTCCGAATGCACTTCTCTGTCGGCGTATTTGCATTTGTCTTTTTTAAACAATCTTATGACTGCATCATTTTGCCAACCGCTGAACCTGATTTGTTTACCCAGGAAATAATTATCCCTGCCTATCCAAAAAGCAACTGAATCGGAGGCATTTTCCGGCGCTTCCAGAAATAATTTTATTTCAGAAATCAATTCAGCACTTGGCCGCTCATCGGCATCTACCAGAAAAATCCACTCATGAGCAGCCTGAGGAATGGCCCAATTTTTTTGACTGGCCGAGTTGATGTATTCTCTTTGCAATACCTTAGCTCCAAACTGATTGGCAATTTCTACCGAATTATCGGTACTAAAGGAATCCACCACGATGAGTTCATCGGCCCAAAGGAGCAGGGGCAACAGCTCTTTAAGGTTATCGGCCTCATTGAAGATTGGAACGATGATACTTAATTTCTTCATAAAATCTTTACAGACGAAAGTGCGGCTGACTCCCCTCCCTACGGGTTTCCCCACTCTTGAAAAAGAGGGGAAGCACAATTAGCCGGTTAGTCTGTCTCTCAGTGTGAAAATAATTCACCAATAAATATACAAATCTCTGTTTCTCTTAAAGAAAAGACCTTTCGGCACCGAAGCAGCGAAAGGTCTTTGTATTATGGTAAACAGAATGTCTAGAGTTTCTGTTTTACTTCTTTCAATTCGTAAACTTCGATCTCATCTCCTTCTTTGAAGTCTTCAAAGTTTTTGATGGTCAAACCACACTCAAAACCGGCTTTCACCTCAGTTACACCGTCTTTCAGACGTTTGAGTGAGCTAAGCTCTCCGTTTTGTCCTTCTTTTTTCGGGAAGATTACGATGCTGTTGCGGATAACGCGAACAAAGCTGTTTCTCGTAACTTTTCCGCTCTGTACCAAACAACCAGCAACGATACCGACTTTGGTAATGTTGAAAACTGCCTGAACTGCCACAGTACCGACAATTTCTTCCACCTGTTTGGGTTCCAACATACCTTCAAGTGCAGATTTGATTTCGTCGATGGCATCGTAGATAACCGAGTACATCTTGATTTCAACTCCTTCCTGTTCGGCAAGTTTGCGGGCCAAAGGATTCGGACGAACCTGGAAGCCGATGATGATCGCATCAGAAGCTGCAGCAAGATTCACATCGGATTCAGTAATAGGACCTACTGCTTTGTAGATGATATTTGTTTGAATAGCTTCTGTTTTCAGTTTCAGCAAAGCATCTGACAATGCCTCAACCGAACCGTCCATATCACCTTTAACAATCAGGTTCAACTGTTGGAAGTTACCCACTTTCAAGCGGCGTGTGATATCGTCGAGTGTGATACGGCGGGTTGCACGAATCTGCTGCTGACGGATAATCTGTGCACGTTTGTTGGCCAATTCCTTAGCATCGCGTTCAGAGTCCATGGCCTGGAATTTCTCACCTGCCTGAGGAGCACCATCCAAACCGAGTACCAATACCGGTGTTGAAGGTCCTGCTTCTTTCACACGTTGTCCAAGTTCGTTAAACATTGCTTTTACGCGACCTGAGTGCTGACCGGCTACAACAGGATCTCCAATTTTAAGGGTACCTGTCTGTACCAGAATTTTGGCAACATATCCGCGGCCTTTTTCAATAGAGGCCTCAAGTATTGCGCCGACTGCACGACGATTTGGATTCGCTTTAAGAGTTAGCATTTCTGCTTCGAGCAAAATTTTCTCCAATAAAAGTTCGATATTCAGGCCTTTTTTGGCAGAAATTTCCTGACTCTGATATTTACCGCCCCAGTCCTCAACAAGGTAGTTCATACCTGCAAGTTCCTGTTTGATTTTTTCAGGATTAGCTCCTTCTTTATCAATTTTATTGATGGCAAAAACGATAGGTACGCCGGCAGCCTGTGCGTGGCTTATCGCCTCGCGGGTTTGTGGCATCACATTATCGTCTGCAGAGATAATGATTACGGCAATGTCTGTTACCTTAGCACCACGTGCACGCATCGCAGTAAAGGCTTCGTGACCGGGTGTATCGAGGAAGGTAATTTCACCTTTGCCGGGTACAGTAACCTCATAAGCACCGATGTGCTGAGTGATACCACCCGCCTCACCGGAGGCAACATTTGCTTTACGAATATAGTCGAGCAAAGAAGTTTTACCGTGGTCAACGTGTCCCATTACAGTTACGATTGGGGAACGTGGAACCCTGTCTTCTTCCAAGTCAATTTCCTCTTCAACAATTTCAATCTGTTCTTCGGCTGAAATAAATTCTACTTGATAGCCATATTCAGTGGCAATCAGTTCGATCATATCAGCTTCGAGACGTTGATTTATCGAAACAAATTGACCAACCTGCATACACATAGTGATAATTTCAGCAGGAGAAGTGTCCAAAAGACCGGCAAGTTCAGAAACAGAAACAAATTCTGTTACCTGCAGGATCAATGGCTCGTCTGATTCTTCTTCCATTCTGATACGATCCTGTTCTTTTTTCTCATCACGAGCAGAACGGGAGTTACCGAATTTTTTGCCTTTTTTACCACCCTGAACGCGGGCCATTGTTTCTTTCAGCTTGTCATCAACCTCTTTGGTTGTGATTTCTTTGCGCTTCTCTTTTTTCTTCTTTTTGTTTTTATTGCCTGCGCCTTGTCCCCCGCCACTGTTATTCGCACCGGAATTGCCGCTGTTGTTATTGTTGTTTCCGCTATTATTTCCGCTATTATTTCCGCTGTTATTTCCGCCGGTATTTCCACTATTATTGGAACCGCCGGTATTTCCGCCCGAACCAGCACCGCTTCCGGCTGTTTTGTTTTCCTCTTTTACAGGTTCACCTTTAGTAATTTTGGTACGTTTGCGACGTTTCTTTCTTGGGTCGTTTGAACCACCGGTACCGGCTTCCTTTTTAACTTCAGAACCATCAGCGGCAGTTTTGACTTCTTCTGGTTTTCTAACGTCTTTTTTCTTTTTCTTCTTGGACTTAGGGTCTTCAATGGTAATTTTACCTAATATCTTGAGTCCCTTGAGCTGAGGAGCAACAGTTTTGATGTGCATGTCATCTTCTGCTGCAACTTCTACAGTTTTGACTTCTTTGACTTCTTCTACTTTCTCAACAGGAGCTTTAACTTCCTTATGTTCAACAACCTTAGTTTCTTTAACTTCTATCGGTGATTTTTCTTCGACTTTTACTACTGCATTTTCTACGGTTTCGACCTTTTTCTCGATTTTATGATTGCCTCTTTTATTAGCATCGAGATCGATCTTGCCTAAAATTTTAGGTCCTGTGAGTCTGTATTCTTTTTCTTCAATTACTTCTATTGTTTTCTCAACAACCGTTTCTTTGATTTCTTCTTTTTTGAAGGTCAGAACTTTTGGTTCTTCTTTTTTGATCGGTTTTTCTTCTTTTTTGGGTACTGCTCTATTGCCAATAGTTATCTGTTCGGCTTGCTCTTTAATAGCAATCGATTTTTGAAAATTCTTAACAAGAACGTCATACATTTCTTCCGAAATCTTGGCGGTTGGCTTATCGATTACTTCGAAGCCGCTTCCTGTTAAATACTCGACAATAGTTTTGGTTCCAACGTTTAGCTCTGCAGCTACTTGTACTAACTTTTTAGACATTCCGTAATTTTGCTAATGGCTTAATAAACTTGATTTTTTAAAATCTCCACAAAGATAGGAATATTTTAAGAGCTAATCTTTACAGAAGCCTAAAAACAATCCAATTGGATATTTTTTTTGATATTTTCTTCACAAAGGCACAGTAAATGCAGTAAAATCAAAGTTTTATGAGCCTTAAAGATATTTTGCAACTAATTATTTTACAAAGATTTAACACAGTTGTTACTAAATTAGTTCGCTAAAAAACCGAAGTGAAGTTTTTATAATAAAATTTAAAATATTTAAATAAAAAGCCGGTGTAGGAATAAGCAATTACAAGCAGTCTAAACAGATAATCAAAAGATGAGACCGCTAAGGCAATCCGGCTTATTCATCGCCGCCTTCATCGTCCTCGTCTGCATTTTCAAGTTCTGATTTCAGAATAGCCATTACCTCTTTGATTGTTTCTTCTTCAAGGTCTGTTCTGCGTACCAGTTCTTCCACTTTCAAGTCCAATACGTCCAATGCGGTATCACATCCGATAGATTTGAGTTCATCGATAACCCAACCTTCGATTTCATCACGGAATTCATCGAGTTCAACATCGAAATCAACTTCATGTTGCACAATACCTTCACGAAATACATCGATAGTATAATTTGTAAGCGTACTGGCCAATTTGATATTGATACCTTTTTTACCGATTGCTTTTGAAATCTCTTCAGAATCGAGATAAACAGAAGCTCTGCGTTTGTTGGCATCAACTTCTATAGAGTTTACTTTGGCCGGAGTCAAAGCGCGCTGTATATAAAGGCTGTCATTGGTTGTATAGTTTATAATATCTATATTCTCATTGCGAAGCTCACGAACTATACCATGAATACGGGAACCTTTCATACCTACGCAGGCACCTACAGGATCTATACGTTCATCGAATGACTCAACTGAGACCTTGGCACGTTCACCCGGAGCACGAACAATGCCGCGGATAGTAATAAGACCATCTTCAATTTCCGGTACCTCCTGTTCAAGCAGACGCTCAAGGAATTTATCATCGATACGGGAAAGAATAACTGTCGGTGTATTGTTTTTCATGTCTACCCGGTGAATTACCGCACGGACAATATCACCTTTTTTAAAGAAGTCACCTTTAATCATTTCCATTTTAGGAAGAATTAGTTCAGCGCCGCTTACCTCATCCAGTACGACTATTTCACGTTTCAATACCTGACTTACTTCGCCAAGTATCAATTCGCCTACTCTATCTACATAGTTGCGATAGACTTTATCTTTTTCCAATTCAAGAATTCTGGAAATAAGGGTTTGGCGCGCAGCCATAATAGCTCGGCGACCAAATGACTCTACCGTAATTTTTTCATAACATTCTTCACCCACTTCATAATCTTCATCAATATTCATGGCTTCGGTAATAGCAATCTGGTAGCGCTCATCTTCCACCTCTCCATCAGGGACGATTTCGCGTTTGCGCCAAATTTCCAAATCTCCTTCAGTTGTACTTACGATGATGTCGAAATTATCATCTGCTCCGTATTTTTTTCGGATCAGTGTTCTGAATACGTCTTCCAAAACGCGCACCATCATTGGGCGTTCGATACTCTTGATATTATTAAATTCCGAGAAGGAATCCATTAAGTTGATACTCATACTTAGATATCAGATTTGTGATTGTCAGATGATCGGACTATTATTATTATGCTTTGAAGTTGTTATGCTTCAATTTTAAAATTTAATTATTTAAGCAATTTTAACTACTGCTTTTTTGATGCTTTCAAAAGGAATATTCTGTTGAACTGTCACTTCTTTTTTCTTCTTTTTCCCTTCTTCTACCAATACTTTTTCGTTGTATTCCAACACTAAAAATTCATCATGCACCTCAGTGAGAATGCCTTTTGCATTTACATGGGATTCATTAAGTTCGACACTCAATAAACGGCCAATATTATTTTGAAACTGTCTTTTCATCTTTAATGGCGCTCCTACACCCGGTGAAGATACATCGAGGGTATAATTCTCACCCAAAAGTACGTTTTCTTCAATATATTTTTCAAGGAAGCGGCTCATTTCAACACAGTGTTCCAATTTCAGTCCCTGATCATGATCAAGAAAAACCTGAATATGTTCATCTGCCGACTGTGTCAAGTCAACTAAAAAGAAGGCTGTATAAGCTTCTTCATTAAATTTTCCTTCCAGAACCTCTGTAAGCTTTTGCTTAATATCTGCCATTGTCCATTTCACTATAATCAATAAAAAGAGGGAACAGCACCTGCTCCCTCTTTCATTCTTTTACCATTCAATTGCAAATATATGAACAAATATTATAAACACAAAATCTTTAGCTTTTTTTGTCTAATTTTTAAACACTTGTGTGTATTTTAACACCTGATGCCTAAAAACGGAGGCCAAAAGTAAGGAGTAGTAACCCTGATTTTAAATCATTGATTGTGCGTGGATTATTTATTTCAGAAGTAGCATAGTATGGAGAATATTCAAACTGATTTATAGTATAAGCATAAGCCAAATCTACAAAATAATCATCCGTTCTTATACCTAAACCTACACTTATATCATGTCTTAAATCATTTACACCCTTAATTTCTTTTTGATATGGTGATGTCTGCAATCGGTAGCCGGTACGAATTCGAAAGGTACCCAATGATAGTTCTGCCCCAAATTTTCCTCTTGCCACGCCCTGATAATTATCAGAAATTGCACTGTTAATTTTATTCATATATTCCTGATCTTCTGTTGTAGCAGTATTATCAGTTGCTTTGAGAGAAAAATTACCCCTACTGTAATCCAGATACTCCCCTTCAACTCCAATAAATCCTTTTGTTTTGGCGTCTTTACCTCCAATTACTACACCTACACTGAAGTTAAATAACCATGGGCTGTAAAAGTTATGTTTAAACTGTCCTGTCGGAGAGAGGTTTGGATTGTTATCCGGTGTAGTCCGAAGGCTGTCATTCCATATTACAGAACCGCTTAACTCTGTTTCATAACTTTCCTTCAGACTATAGACTGTCGGCGTATGAACAGCCAAACCAATTCGTAGTATT
>JBIKQC010000033.1:0-16899 GCA_044349855.1 Saprospira sp. | reverse complement strand
CAGTTTTTGGAATCCTGCTGGTCTAACCTCTATCACAAGCGATTTGCAGGTAGGCGCAATGCATGCCGAATGGTTCGGCGGTATCGGAAAATATGATTATGCCGGATTTGGCATGCCGCTCAAGGATCAGCCGCGTTATCTTGGTTTTTCCTTTATCCGATTCGCTGTGGACGGCATTCCCAACACGCTGACACTGTACGAAAATGACGGATCTGTCAATTACAACAATGTAACAGAATTTTCTGCTGCTGATTATGCATTTCTGTTCAACTATGCACAAAAGTTTGAAAAAATAGGCTTATCAGTTGGTGCTACACCAAAAATAGTTCACCGCAGAGTCGGTAAATTTGCCAATTCATGGGGTTTTGGAGTGGATTTAGCTGCCCAATACAAATTGAACAAACATTTTCAGTTTGGCGCAATGCTTAAAGATATTACCACAACTTTCAATGCCTGGTCTTTCAACTTTGACTCGACGGAAAGAGCTGTTTTGGGCATGACAGGCAATGAAATTCCGATCAAATCTTTTGAAATAACAAAACCTCAGATCATTCTAGGTGGGGCATATATGCACCGATTTAACATTGGCAAAGACACTTTGGCTGAAGGGAAAAGACGCAAAACCTTCGGTTTGCTCACAGAACTGGACTTCATAGTTACAACTGACGGCAAACGCAATGTTCTGCTCAGCGGCAAACCTTTAAGTGTAGATCCAGCATTAGGTGTGGAACTGGATTATGACAATATCATCTTCTTACGCGCTGGAGTGAATAATTTTCAGCGTTTTACAAATATTGACGAGAAAAAAGTATTTTCCGTACAGCCCAATTTTGGAGTAGGATTCAGAATTTATGCAGTCCGCATAGATTATGCCCTCAGTAATTTGGGCGGTAATTCCGGTGTACTTCCTTCTCATATTGTTTCTTTAAGACTGGACATCAATTATGCTTATTTGAAACAGGCTATTGAAAAGGCAAAATAAGCAAATCCGACATCTAATTCAATAGGTTTATTCCGAATCCGATATGAAAAAAAATATCTACCTCAGTTCTTTTCTCATGCTCTTTAGTGCCGTAACACTATTTGCACAGATGCATAGCGGCAATTTCGGCAATGAGTGGATCAACTACAATCAGCCCTATTACAAAATAAAAATAGTGGAAGACGGGCTTTATCGTATTCCTGCTTCTGCCCTTCAGAATGCAGGCATCAATTTAGCTAGCCTGCAGGTAAGCAATTTTCAGGTTTTTGGCATGGGCACAGAGATTCCATGTTATGTTCATACAAATAGCGGAACAGTTGAATACATCGAATTTTATGGAAAAAAGCATCGCGGTGAGCTGGATATAAATCTTTATTACAATGCTAATCATCATTTTAATCCGGAATACTCTGCCATCACAGATACTGCTTCCTATTTTTTAACAGTAAATATTACAGGCTCTTCCAGACAATTTGCCCCTTCAAGTGCCAATTTATCGAACCTGCCGGCCAAGGAAAATTATTTTATGAACAGGGCAGTCACAGCGTTGACAACCGGATGGCAAAGAGGCAAAGATTATCAAATTTCAACCGAAATACTCAATAAATCGAGTTTTGATTTCGGAGAAGGCTGGGGTTCCAATCGTAGCATTTCTCAGACTCACAATGTCACTTTAAGTAATATTTATAGTTCAGGCCCTGCTGCTACGGGAAATGTGAGAATGTATTCGGTTGGGAATCTCTCGCATAATATTGAAATAAAAGTTTCAAATACACAGGTTTTCAATACTTCCTTTAACGGTGACAGTGTGGGAACACACAGTTTTGGTATTCCACTCAACTTACTCAGCACTTCAACACCTATAAATATAACAGGAACAGGCGGTTCAAATGATCTTCATTCAGTAAGTTTTGTAGATATCATTTATCCAAGAAGTTTCGATTTTGGAGGCGTCTCCAGTTATTACTTTAAGGTTGCGGCAAGCAGCGGAAGAAAATATCTGGAGATCAGCAATTTCAATGGCACAGGTGCTTCTGCTCAAAGTATTTACCTCTATGATTTGACAAATAACCTCCGAATTCAATGTTTTTGGGACGGGAGTCGTGTCTTAACTGATCTTCCACCATCTGCTACCGAAAGGGAGCTTGTCCTTGTCAATCATTCTGCACCCAATGCTGTTAGAAATATTGGCAGAATCGAACCACTCACTTTTACCGATTACACACCTTATAACGGTGATTATATCATTGTTTACCATTCAAAACTGACCAGCAATTCTCAGGGCAATAACCCAATAGTTGAATATGCCGCTTATCGTGCTTCTACCGGCTTCAATCCGGTCATCATTGATGTTCAGCAGGTTTTTGATCAATTTGGCTATGGCATAGATATGCATCCCGTTGCGCTCAGAAATCTGGCAGCCTACCTCAAACAGGTCTGGACAAATCCTGAATACATTTTCCTTATCGGAAAAGGCCGAACCTATACAGCTGTTCGCAATTTCAACACTTACGATCACCTCATACCTACCTTCGGTTACCCGCCAAGTGACAACCTGCTCCTTTCTCCTTTTAATTCAGATTCACCTATTATTCCTGTCGGACGTATAGCGGCTACCAATGCAGATCAGGTGAGTCTTTACCTTAAAAAAATAAGAGATGTTGAGGCACAACAGGCATCACAACAAACTTTGACAGATCGTGGCTGGATGAAAAACGTGGTCCATCTTGGCGGTGGAGCCAATAGCGCCCAACAGTCAATCATCCGTTCCAATTTGGACGATATGGCTGATATTATCTCGGGTGTACGCTATGGCGCCAATGTTACTTCTTTCTTCAAAACTTCCAGCAATCCCATACAGGCAGCGCAGTCTGCTTTTCTTGATTCATTGATCAATACCGGAGTTTCTTTGGTAACTTTTTTCGGACACTCCTCGGCTAACAGTTTTGACTTCAATTTGGACCGCCCGGAGAATTATAACAATTATCAGAGATATCCTATGTTCATTTCATTGGGATGTTATGGCGGTACAATATTTGAAGACGGACCAAGGATCAGTGAAGATTTTATTTTTGAAGCAGATGCCGGAGCGTCGGTTTTTTATGCTTCTGTAGGAGCTGCGGCTCTTTCTTCGCTCAATGTTTTTGCTAACACCTATTATAATAAGATAGGCGGAACTGATTTTGGATACGGTGCAGCTAAGGCAGCAAAATCTACTATTGACCAGCTCGAAAATTCGGGTGCTTACAGCACTACCATTCAAATGTCAGCACAGTACATGATTTATCATGGTGATCCTGCTTTCAATTTAAATACCCGTAATCGTCCGGATTACTATATAAGCCAACCACTCGTAAGCCACAGTCCAAATCCTGTGACTACTCAAATGAGTACTTTTGATCTCAATTTGGATATTTACAATCTTGGGGAGGCTATAGATACAGTTTTTTACATTGAAGTAAATAGAGAATTTCCAAACGGAGAGGTTGACTTTGTTACCCGTCAGCGTATTACTGCTCCATATTTTCAAAGTATGATTACGATTCCTGTTCCTGTTGGCGGTCAGGCAGCTATCGGTATCAACTATTTTGACATTTCCATCGATTCTGAATTCGAGGTCACTGAATCTCCAAATCCTGCTGCAGAGCAAAACAATACGGTCATCCGTTATCCGGTACAGATTATTTCAGATGCGATAATTCCGGTTTATCCGACTGAATTTGCAATTGTGCCTGAGCAGTCAATTACATTGAAAGCATCGACCGGAAATACCTTTGCTAATTTACAGACCTATCGCATTCAAATAGATACGACAGAATACTTCAACAGCAGTGTTTTTCAGGAAACGACAGTTTCTCAGGTTGGGGGTTTGGTTGAATGGACACCTGCATTGACCTACATGGACAGTGTGGTTTATTATTGGAGAGTCAGTTTGGATTCTATTGATCCGATCATCGGCTATGACTGGGCCGGAAGCTCTTTCATTTTTATAGACGGCAGTTATCCGGGTTGGAATCAGTCACATTTTTTCCAATATAAAAAAGATGAATTCCGCAATGTGGATTTGAATGAACCTGACAGAAAATTTGATTTCCTCAGTTCTTTTCAGGAAATTTCTTTGACGAATGGCTTCACTCCTACAGCGCTGCATCCTGAAAATTTAGCAACTTACCTTAATGGAGTACTTTTAGACCGTTGCCGCTGTTTTCAGAATAATGGTATTTTTGTCACTATTATAGATTCATCCAATCTTGATATCTGGGAATTGACTGGCGGCACAAGCAGATTTGGCGCTATAAACTGCGACGGTGCTGGCCGAATAACTCGTTCTTTCCTCTTTGAAACAGATATTCCTACCAAACAGATCGCATTAGAGAATTTCCTTCGGGACAGCGTTCCGGATGGTTTTTTCATCATGATGTACACCCTGAATGATGCCGCCGCAGATACTTGGCAAAGCAGTCTGATTACATATCTGCAATCTCAGGGATCAACAAGAATCAGCAATCTTGCAACTATTCCCGGAGGTATGCCCTGGGCTTTTTATTACCAAAAGAATAATTCCGGATTTCCGTACAGAGCTGAGTCAATGGCAGCCTCTACAAATGATTTAATCACTTTATCCTGTCTTATCCCCGGAACCTGGAATAGTGGCAATCTGAATTCCACGATTATAGGTCCTGCCCTTAATTGGTATTCATTCCATTGGAGAACAGGAACACCTGATAATCTGCCGACGGATGTAGTCAGTGTCGATATTTACGGTCTTGACAGCATGCAAAACAGCAGAACTTTATTGATGCAGAACCTGACAGTAAATGACACCATTATAACTGCAATAGACGCCAATATTTATCCTTATCTTCAACTGGTTTGGAATACGAAAGACATTACCAACCTAAGTTCAGCTCAACTTGATTACTGGCGAATTTTAGGAGATATGGCTCCTGAAGCTGCTCTTCGTCCTGAAATTTACAATTTGGTACAATTCGATACGGTACAACAGGGTATGAATTTCAATTTTCAGATAATGATGCAAAATATCAGTGCTGTCGACATGGACAGTATGCTCATAAAATACCAGATAGTTGGAAAACCTGCTGTTTATCAGCGCCTCGCTGCTTTACCCGCAGGTGATACATTGAGAACTCCTTTCCTTTCACTGGAAACAGTAAATCTTTCCGGTCCTCAATATTTGTTTGTGGAAATCAATCCGGACAATGATCAGCGGGAGATGCACCATTTTAATAATATTGCACTTTTACCATTCTATGTTCAAAACGATATTATCAATCCGCTTTTGGATGTGACCTTTGATGGGGTTAGAATCATGAATGGGGATTTGGTTTCCGGTAAGCCGCAGATTGTCGTTTCATTGACAGACGAAAATCGCTGGTTGGGTCTCGATGAACTCGAGGACTTTAAAATTATCCTGCGTCATCCTAATTTCCAAAATGGAGAAACAGAACTGACACTCAGCTCCTCAGTTGTGCGTGGCTTGGCCTTCCTGCCTGCTGATGCAACCAATTTGGTTGTGGAAAATAAAGCGCAGATTCTGATTGATTTGGATTTACCTTGGGATGGCGAGTACACTCTTTTCGTGAGTGCTACCGACAAATCAGGTAATAACTCAGGTGCTTTGGATTATAGTGTAGATTTTACGGTAATAAATGCCGCTATGATTTCAAATGTTTTGAATTATCCTAATCCATTTACTACACAAACTCAATTTGTATTTACACTTACCGGTCGCGAATTGCCGGAGTACATGAAAATCCAAATCTATACAATTTCCGGAAAAGTAGTCAAAGAAATTTCAATGGATGAATTGGGCCCCATACAAATTGGAATCAATCGTACACAATATGCCTGGGATGGCACCGATCAATACGGTGACAGATTGGCAAACGGAGTTTATCTGTACAGAGTTATTGCCAAAATGAAAAAAGAAGATACAGAGGAAATGAAACTCTATTCAAACAGAGTGAGCTCCTTGTTTAGAAATGGTTTCGGGAAAATGTATCTGATGAGATAAATAATAATTTGAGGATTTGAAAATTTGAGGATGTTGTCGCTAAACAAAATGTTCAAACAATTAAAATTAACTCATCAGTGAATTATTTTGACCTCAAATCTATCTAATTTTTTACTTTCTAAGTTTCCTGTCTTGAATAAAAAACTTTTTTTAGGCTAAAAAACTTTTGAAGATTTTACAAAATTTCAAATCTTTTAGATTCCATATTAGAATGCATCCTGAATTGAAATCGGGATGCATTTTATATTTTACAAAACCTGTTAATTTCCGTCACTGCCAGTTTTAATCTAATATCTCCTATTCCACTAATGATAACATAAGGTTTATTTGCTTTTATAAGTGCTGTTTCATACAGATCAAAAAGTTCTTTCCTATTATCCGGATGTTCTCTCAAATGATCATATTCCCAGGCCAAATCAATATTACAAAGCAAAAAAAGATCATAATGTCTTGTTTGGAAAGCGTTTTCTAACCAAGGATCGCAGGTGCCATATTTGTATTCCTGCCAAATTTTACAGACCAGCATATCTGTATCACAAAACAGAAAGGGCGCTGCATTGTTAATTTTATCTTCCATTTGGGCTTGAGCTTTAGCAATTTCGGTAATATCATCAAAATTATAGGCTCTGTCCAACTTTTCAAGATAAGCTCTTGCATATTCCGGCAACATCGGACAATAAAAAAACTTAGCCAAAAGCTCAGTAATTGCACTTTTTCCGGTAGATTCCGGACCGGTTATGGCTATTTTTTTCATAGGTTTGATTGAAAGGTGGCAATTGATAAAACAAATTCCTATTTTTGTGGAATCTTAGTTTTTCAAACTGCAAATATATAATGCTTTCTCGGGGACATAAAGAAAATCATCCGGCAACTGTTCAAAACTACTTTTACGCCATCATCGCACTCTCGGTATTATTATACCTTTTGGGTGGTTTGGGTGTATTGGTAGTGTATAGCAACAATGCCATTTCTTTTGCAAGAGAACAGATTCCGTTCTACATTGAATTGAAAGATAGTGCATCTGAGGCAGAAATATTCAAATTGGAACAGCAATTGGGCAAAAGTGCTTATGTAAAAACCGGTACTGTCCGTTTCATCTCAAAAGAAGAGGCCAAGAAAAAGCTGATTGACAAAGATCTTACAGAAGAAGACATTATGATTTTTGGTGAAAATCTGCTGCCAAACAGTATTGAATTTCATCTCAAAAGCGATTATGTCGGACAATATAAGAAGATAGTTACAGAATTGAAAGCCAATCAAATTATTGCAGATGTTTCCCACACGGAGGAAGTTGTACGTTCCTTCAGTACAAATCTGCAGAGAATAGGCTTTATTACCGTAATATTCGTATTATTTTTTATCTTTGTTGCCATTACGCTCATTAGAAATACGTTGAAACTTTCCATGCTGGCCAACAGGCAAACTATTAAAATTTTACAGATAGCTGGTGCCGCAAACGATTATATTCAAAAACCTTATATCAATAGAAGCCTAATCAATGGGCTTAGTTGCGGTGTTATGGCAACAGTTGCATTGATTATTTCTATATTTATAATACAATCGCAGATTGAAGATTTAAAACATTTCAGCAGTTGGAGCAGTTTTATAGCCATATTTGCAGGAATAATTGCCGTTGGCGTGCTTTCCTTTTGGGGTTCGGCCTATTATAGTGTTAAAAAGTTCTTCAGCATACCAATAGAAAAGTGGAATTAGTAATGAAAAATCTCATAAAATAACCTATCATCAGATACAATGTCAAAAAAGAATTTCAAAAAACCGACTGAAGCCAAAGATTTGGCAGAAAAGAAAGAAACTGTTCCATCTGCTTCAAAAAAAGAAGAAATTGAAACATCTGCTAAATCCTATTGGGAAAAAAAATACGAGAAACCCAAATCAGATCTGCTTTTCAGTAAACAGCACTATTTGATTATCAGCGGTGGAATT
This sequence comes from Saprospira sp., assembly GCA_044349855.1. GTDB lineage: Bacteria > Bacteroidota > Bacteroidia > Chitinophagales > Saprospiraceae > Saprospira. Next base: position 8,938 of record JBIKQC010000033.1, on the reverse strand, counting down.
GCATTGCTCTTCATAGGTTTCTTTTTAATGACAGGCGGCAATATGGCCGATGACAATACTTGGGACCCTAAATCCATCTATAGCTTTACCCGTATCACCCTCGCTCCTGTTTTTGTGCTTTTGGGCCTTGGTGTTGTGGGGTATGCACTATTCTTCAATACCGCTGAAGATAAGTCAGAATTGAAAAAAGAAGCAGAATCTGCAGCAACAGAACAGGAATAACAGCATGGATTTATTACAGGCTATCATTATTGCAATAGTAGAAGGATTGACAGAGTTTTTGCCTGTTTCCTCTACGGCACACATGATTTTTACCAGTTCCATCTATGGTAATCAGGGTGATGAATTTGTAAAAATGTTTCAGGTATCCATTCAATTTGGAGCAATTTTAGCAGTTGTTGCGCTGTATTGGAAGAAGTTTTTTGATTTCACTAATCTAATGTTTTATATAAAACTCGGCCTGGCTATTGTACCTGCACTTATTTTGGGGATTCTTTTCGACGATGCGATTGAAGCAGTTTTGGAAAAACCTATTCCCATTGCAATAGTACTTATCGTTGGCGGAGTTTTCCTATTGTTTATAGATAAGATCTTCAAAAATCAGACAATAGACAATGAAAAAGACATTTCCTTACAGAAAGCTGTTACTATTGGATTTTGGCAATGTTTGGCCATGATGCCAGGCACCAGCCGTTCTGCCGCATCTATCATTGGCGGTATGCAACAGGGACTGACCATGAAATCGGCTGCCGAATTCAGTTTTTTTCTGGCGGTACCAACTATGCTGGCCGTAACCATGTATTCTGTTTTTCTGAAGGATTGGACTTATAACGGTACTGAGCTTAAAGGCTTTGAAATGATTTTACAGGACAATAACCTGACCCTTTTTATTGTCGGAAATCTTGTAGCTTTTTTGGTGGCCATGCTCGCAATCAAATTTTTTATCGGATTTTTGAAAAAATACGGCTTTAAAATCTGGGGATATTACAGAATTATTGTAGGAGTTGCCTTTTTGCTTTGGTTCTCATTTGTATAAAAAGTTTAACTAAAAAATTTCCTTACACGAGTGTTGCTGATAAATGTTTATAAAATTATTGAATTTCAAGATATTAAACTTTAATCTGATAACAACGATACTGCTTATTCAGGCAGTATTAGGACAAACTTTTGCTCAGGGAACACTTGAAATTATCAATATTCCAAACGGCTCATTTGAAGGCATCTCCAAAGGTGCAAGCTGTCCGAAGGAATGGGTCGCCTGCGGTTACAATTCTACCCCCGATATTCTTCCCGGACCTTGGGGAGTAACAACTATTCCAAGTGAAGGCAACAGTTATTTGGGCTTGACCGCAAGAGAAGATAAAACCTTTGAAGCGATCAGCACTAAACTTTTGAAACCTTTAAGAAAAAATCAATGTTACAGCTTCAAGGTAGATCTTTGCAGGTCTTCAGCCTATGCTGGCTTCAACGGTGCAGGTACCATGCGGATTTGGGGGGCAAAATCATCCTGTGAGCGTAGACAGCTTTTGGCAGTTTCTCCGGTCATTTCAAATTATGATTGGAAAACTATCAGTTTCAGCTTTTTTGCAAAAGATACTTACGACTATATTATTATTGAGTGCTATTACAAAATGCCCTCACTTTTTCATTATCGCGCAAATATACTGATTGATTCTTTCTTTTATTTTGAATCCTGCGATCGCGCCTGATTTCTTATTAAAATATACATTTAGAGTAGTGTTTCATTTAAGAAACCTTAGACAATATCCTTATGAACCCAATATTAGACGAAATAGCCAAAACCAGTATTCAACTCATGCTAAAGGAGCCTTTTTATGGGCATTTCTTTAGCAGTGTTTTGAAAGACGTGAGCGATAAAACGGATTCCGTAGCTATTTCCATGAGTGGCAAACAGATGCTGAAACTCATTGTAAATGAAGATTACTGGAAAGAAGAACTTAAAGGCTTGGATGAGGAAACAACCAAAAACCTTCGTTATGGTGCCATCAAACACCAAATTCTTCACATAGTTTTTAAGCACCTGCTGAGAATCTCAGAGTTTGGCAATAAGCAACTATATGGCATTGCATCGGATCTTGCCGCCAATCAGTATATCAATTCCAATCAGCTCACCGAAGAAGCTATTCGCTTGGAGGACTTTCCCGATTTCAAATTGGACCGCGGTCAAAGTCTCGACTATTACTACAAAAGACTGGCCGAAGAACTTGATGAAATGTCAGGTGGCGGTGGTGGTGGTGATGACAGTGAGGATCAGGAAAATGAGCAGGAGAATGATTCCAATGGCAGCAAAAGCGATGAGAAGAAAAATCAGGAACTGAATCAATCTCAGCAAAAGCTCAAAGATCTGCTTGAAAATCCAAACAACAGACAGCTCAATCAGCATAAATTTTGGGATGAAATCAATAAAATGAGCAGTGCCGAGCGCAAAATGGTAGAAGCCATGATCAATGACTCTATCCTTAACTCAGTGCAGCGGATGAAGGACAAACAGCATGGACTTTTGCCTGCCGGACTTCAGCAATATATCGACCTGCTTGTAGAATCCTTAAAACCAAATGTCAATTGGCGCAGGATTTTGCGGCTATTTGCGGCAAGCAGCAGCAGAACACAACTGAAAAACACCATACGCAGACCTTCAAAACGATACGGAACAACCCCGGGCATTAAAATTCAAAGAAAACAAAAATTGCTGGTTGCTGTTGACACCTCCGGTTCGGTCAATGACGAAGAATTGAAAGAATTTTTCAGTGAACTCTATCATATTTGGAAACAGGGTGCCGAAATTTTTGTTGTAGAATGTGATGCAGCTATTCACAATAAATACTTTTATAACGGTCGTCCGCCAACTGTAGTGAGTGGACGTGGCGGTACTGATTTTAATGCTCCCCTCGCCTATGCAAATGACGAGTATCAGCCGGATGCAATTGTGTACTTTACTGATGGATATGCTACCGAACCTCATGTATTGACGAGAAAGCCAATTCTTTGGATGATCACCAGTCAAGGCCTTGAAGAGGACGGTTGGGATTATTTACCCGGCAGAAAAGTAAAAATGGTAAAACAGTTATCTTTTTAATAAACAGAATTTTTTTACCGAAAGACCTCTGTAAATTTAAACCAAAATTAACCCCTATATCAGCAAGTTAGCCTTATGAAAAACAAAGTAAATTTCCTCTCTCTATTGTTTGCTGCCGTTTTATTAACTGCATGCAACAGTGATTCAGCTATTAAAACCTCTGATCTGAAAGGAACTTGGGTCTGTGTAGACGGCACTGTGAACGGAGAAAAAGCAGAATTAATGATCAGAGATAAGGAAAAACAAAATACGGGTGCTACCATTGAAATGACAGAATCTGTACTCAAATTTGAGGTACTCTCTGATCTTCACAAAAAGAAAGAACATAATTACAAATTGGAGGGCAATAAACTAAAAAGTGCTGTTGATCCGGAATTGGTATTCACCATCAATAAAATAGAAAGCAAAAAAATGAACATTTCTTTTTCTGCCGATAAGATGAATTTCGATTTGGTAATGGAAAAACAGTAATAATTTGAAAATTTGAAAATTTGAAAATTGCCTCGCTGAAGGTACTACATCAGCTATGTTTTTTGTACCGAGAGCAAAAGAATCTATTATAATTAAACATATCATTACTTCTGCACGGTTACTTAAAAATCCCCGACTCGTTGGATTGAGTCGGGGATTTTTTCTATTAGTCCATTCAGTCAGATTCTACTGATTCACATAAACCTGAAAATCATAACATTCTCTCAAAACATCTTTATAATAAGCTGTATTTGAAAGATTGGTTTTCAGTTCTTTGAAACATTCGTAATAACGTTTGCTGTAAGTTAGATTTTCAGCCCAACTGTCTGAAAGCTGAGAGAGATCACGGGTTTTTTCTACCTTGGCCAACTGATACAAAGCTTTTGCTTTCAATTCTTTATCGCTTGTATTTTTTATAGCGGATTCAAAATAATAGGCTGCAATCTCCGGCGTGTAAAAGCGGTCAGAAATCCAGTCATAACCTTTGTACAATTTTATCGCATCTTCTTTATCATCGGCAGACCACCAGGTATAGTTCCCTTCATTGCTTTCAGACAAATAGATTGCCGGACGATGCCATCCCTGTACACCTGTATTGTACCACGCCAATCCTAAAAGATAATGGTATTCACCTGTTTTGGATGGATCTGACTTTGCCTTCTCCACCAACATTTTCAAAGCTTTGGTATAACTGAGCAAATTGAATTCCTGATTAAGGAAGTCATATTTTTCATATAAAAACTTGACTGACTGACCCTGCAATTCTAAATTAAAATAAGGATGAATAATGGCTTCGTACCATATAGATTTGTCCAAATATTTTGAATTAAAGTTAGTACTCTCTTTGCTGTGATTGACATCTGTTTTTTCAAATTCAGCTATCGCTTTGTCCAAATTATTGCGCTGCAAATAATAAACACCACGCAGTTCAGCAAGCACATTCAGTGCATCAGTAAGGCTTCCGCAATGCTCTTCGATCAGAAAGCGATCATATTCTCCTTTGTTGATTTTACTGTTAAAATAAAAATCAAGGGCATCCAGCAGGCCAATATCGAGACGGCCACGCATAGCATAAAGGCCATGATAAGTAAGAAAAGCTCGGGCCTTATCTCCCTGTTTCAGATAGAGCATGCTGAAAGCATCCTGCATAAATTCAGTCAAATCAACATTTTCTTTCAGTAATAGATTACTTCTATACTCTTTCCAAAGATTATCTGCAATTGCCACATCTATCTGTTTCACTGCACAAATCTTGGCAACAAAGGTCATAACATTTGCCTGTTTCTTATATTCGGAAACAGCGGGAATTGAACTGAAAATTTTAATCGCATCCTCCGTGTTTCTGCTCATCAGTTCAGAGTAGCCTGCTGCCAAGAGCCAAAAACCATTATTTTTAATTGTTTTGTTCTCCGACATAGTTTTCATGAGGAGTTTCAGACGCTTCAGCTCATTGCTGTTTTCGATATCGTTCAGCGGAAAACGGCCCGCAGCTTCTGCATAGCGGGGAAATGCTGTTTCCTGCATTTTACCTATCTGACGGGCTGTCAACATCTCCAACAAAGGTGAAGAAGGTGCAATATTCGCAATATTTTCTAGTTCTTCAATTAAATTTGAGTTAGGCTGCAATGCTCTAAGTGCATAGTAAACAGCTTTTTCTTCATTATTCTTACAAAGACTGATACTCTTATCCCAATCTTCCTCAGAAGTAAAACTGAAACTGTTCAGACAGACATTGCGGCGGTCGGGGCAGTTTTGAAATACTTTGGCATATAAATAGGGCGCCTCTGCATCACCTTTTCTTTTGTGCGCACCTGCTTTAAACTCCAAAGCTCTGAAATAGATATAATTCTCTTTTGATCCTTTTGGAAAATACTCGTTAAATATTTTTAATACTGTATTATTATCATTCATATAGAAAGCGGCACGAATTGCCTGAAAGGCATAGCGCTGTTTATAAAATTCTACTTTTTCTTTTTTTGCTATTGTCAATCCTTCTTCCATCATTTTTTTGAGAGAAGACATATTGCGGTCATTGCCTGCTTCCTCCCAATATTCACGACCTTTTACTGCCTCAACTTCACATTTTTTGGCAAAAAGCAGGTAATTACCCATACTTTTTTTCTTTTTGGCATCAGTTATCCAAAGCTTATAAACCGTATTGTTGGCAGCAAGAGAACTGAGTAATTCATCATCCTTTAAAATTTTAGCCAACTCATCCCGTTCCAATTTATAAATAAGATCTAAAAGATCATTATCGCTTACAGCGCCTTCCAAATGATTCAACCAATCTTCTATATTTCCATCTGCCGGTTCAGATGCATTCTCGGAATAACCTAGGCCTAAGCCTGCAGAATAATCTGTAAACAGCAGCATTGTTGGATCTGAGAGACTTTCCTTATTGAAAAAAGGATAATGTGCTTCACTGTCATCAAACCAACAGGTATAGGAAATGTTGGCACTAAGCAGCGTTGCTGCAGTAAAAAGAATAATTTTATTCATTATAATTTTTGTTTCAGAAGGGTAAAATTTCATAAGATTAAATTAGTAATTGGCCAGTTTCTTTAATGTTTCAGGATTGAAACATTTTACGATATAATCGTCCAAATGATAGAAAATCAAATTAAAACGTTTCTTTCCAAAAGCTTTTTTTAGTATTTTAATTGATTCTGTCAAATCTTCAGATTTAACAGATTCCAAACGAATAATATCATTTTTATAGATATAAATTCCTTTCAAATAACTGCTTTTCAATACCTTAAACTTATTATCACCTAGCGATTGAAAATTCTCATTTTTTATAAAATCAGCTTCTGAAACATCATTGATTAGCTGAATAATTTTATCTTCCCGAAACTGTACTGCCCAAGAGAAAAGTGGAAGTGCAACATCGAGCGAAAGTGGATAAATATCGAAATTTTCAAGGTATTCTTTGGCCGTCTGCAGATTCAAAATTGAGTTTTTCTCAGTCGGTTTTATTACGGCTCCCATATTGTAAAACATTAGTACACCACGATCGACAGGCGGCACTCCAGTTGTTGTAAAATACTTTATCTGATGCAGCCTTATTGTAGCAGATAAAGTCTTTATTTCAGGCATATAGCGTCTTAACTGCTCTAAAAGTCTGAAAAATTTTGCCTGAGTTTCCAAAGACCAATCACAGTCGATCTGAATTTCTTTGACTGTGAATCGGACGCTGTCCATTTTCAGAATCATTGCCCTCAATTTTTCGGCAATATTTTTGGCCAAACTGTCTGTCCCTATATCGTATTCATTCTTTTCCAATGTGATGTTGGTAATATAAATAACAGGTACAATTTCCAGATTTCGGCCCAAATCGAAATATTTCCATTGAAGTTGTGAAATTGGAATCGCTGTTTTACTTTCTTGATCCCAATGCACATCAAAAAAACGGAGATATAACTTTTTTACAGCCAAATCATCCAGATATTTCATCTCTTCAGTTCCAATATTGATATTTGCTTTCCAATGATAAAAAGCAATATCCGCCGGCGCTGTATTTTCTTTACAGGCAGCGAAGAAAAAAAGTAAGCATATAAAAAGCGACACTAATTTTAACTGAGTCATGAATTAACATAATTTCTGCGAAGTTAGGACATTTTTTTAAGGATTGCAATTGAGGTTTAGTTAAGAATTGCGAACTTTGGGGGAATAAGATTGTCAGATAGCAGATTATCAGAAGGCAGATTCTGAATTCCAGCTTTTATCTGATAATCTGACATCTGATAATCTGACAATCAAAAACCATGAAACGACTCGTTATGGCTACGGCCAATCCCAATAAAATCAAGGAGATACAAAAAAAATTGGGCACTGCTTATCAATTTTTGAGTCTCAGCGATATAGGCTGCAGCGAGGATGTACCAGAAACACAGGACACGATTGAAGGCAATGCCCTGCAAAAAGCACATTATGTCTTCAACAAATATGGCTATAACTGTTTTTCGGAAGATACCGGTCTGGAAATTGAAGCATTGGATGCTGCTCCCGGTGTAATAACTGCCCGTTACGCCGGCGAGGATAAAAATCCGGAGGCCAACATGAATAAGGCTTTACTTGAATTACAGGGAAAAGATAATCGAAAAGCAAGATTCAAAACTGTGATTGCCTTATTATTAGATGGCAAAGAGTACCTGTTTGAGGGAATTGTAAAGGGAGAAATCACGACAGAAAAACAAGGCAATGAAGGTTTTGGTTATGATCCAATTTTTCAGCCGGAGGGTTTTGACCGAACTTATGCCCAAATGAGTATGGATGAGAAAAATGTGATGAGTCACAGGGCACTCGCAGTGGCGAAGTTAAAGGCGTTTTTGGATTCTTTTTGAATTTCTAATGACTTATCTTTCCGGCAGGTTATAAATTAAAATAGTCCAAAATAGTTATTGGCGGATACAAAAAGCGCTGCCCTTTTGGGATAAAAAATGAGCAGCCAAAAAAGAAATCCTGAGATTTAACCCAGATCCGTCATTAGAGTTCGTTATGAAAGCCTAAAGGGCAAAGAGAATAAGTACTCACGGAGTTTTTTGGGGTGAAGAACCGAGCACAGCGAGCTCTATAAATAGTCACCCCTATTTCGTTTCACGGTCCTTCGGTTCAAAACCCAAAAAACGAGTAAGTGCTTAGTTTCACAGCAATTTATGCTTGGAACCCGAAGGCTCCGCGAAGCGAATAGAATTTCTAATGACGGATTCGGGTTTAATTAAAGTGCGAATAAAATAAAGGCCGTCCTAACTTTTTGGACGGCCCTGTATAGTTTTTATAGTTTTTTGAAGGTGAACTTATCTCCAACAAGTTCGAATGTGCCAACTTTTTCAAATTTATCAGGACGACCTTTGATAACATCTACTTGGTCATTCGCAACACTTATAACATCCATCGCTTTACTTTCAGCACTTTTGGGAACAAAGGCATAGAATAAGCAACAGTTTTTAGTGCCTTTTTTGCTATCACCCCACTTTAATTCATAATCTCTGTATTCTGATGAATTCGTCATCAAATCTTCCATAAACATACCGGTTTCAGTAGTTTTTTTTCCATTTTCAAATTTAAAAAAGATAGGATTGCCTCCAATGCTTCCTTTTTGACGAAATTCATGATAACCAAAAAGTACATTGTTGGCATCAATATTCCAAATATAGAGGTCAAACACATCTCCAGTACCTTCAGCTTTTTTATCTGTAATTTTTATTTGAGCATAAGCACCATCGGCACTTTTTTCGAGCACTTCATATTTTAGTTCTGCTTTTGCAATCAATTTGAAATAGTCCTCCGCAGTTTTCATTCCAGTTGAAGCTTTTTCTTCAGGTTTGCTTCCTTCTTTTTTATCTTCTTCTTTGTCTTTATCAGCTTCGG